>NZ_BAABAC010000006.1:62652-148604 GCF_039537225.1 Nocardioides ginsengisoli | reverse complement strand
CTCTGAGGGCTCGTCGTACCGGACGTTTTGGTCGCAGAATCGCCATTTCGCGACCAGAACGTCCGGTACGACGGGAGACCCCAACCCCGCAGGAGCCTCAGTCGAGGCAGAACTCGTTGCCCTCGACGTCCTGCATGACGATGCACGACTCGTTCTCCTCGTCGGCCTCCCACACCTGCACGCACACCGCGCCGAGCGCGGCCAGCCGGTCCCGCTCGGCCTTCAGTACGGCGAGGCGCTCCGCGCCCACGAGGCCGGCGCCCGCGCGGACGTCGACGTGGACGCGGTTCTTCATCACCTTGTCCTCGGGGACCCGCTGGAAGTACAGCCGCGGGCCGGCGCCCGTCGGGTCGACGCAGGCCGACCACGACGTGGCGTCCTCCGCGCCCGGCGCCAGCTCGTAGCCGAGCACCTCGCACCAGAAGCGCGCGACGCGGGCGGGGTCGGCGCAGTCGAAGGTGACCTGGATCTTTCGCAGTGTCGTCACCCGGCAACCGTAGTCAGGCGTTCGCCGGGTCGGGCGGGTGGCCGAACGCACCGAGGGCCTGGTCGTCGATGACGACCAGGCCCTCGGGGGCGTCAGCTGCTCAGTCCGTGGCAGCGACGCTCACGGCACTGCGCGTGTCCACCAGCTCATGGGTGATGCGCGACCGCGACAGCGCGACGTAGCAGACCCCACTGACCACGATGCCGACGAGCCACGAGAAGTCGGCGCCGTCGAACGCGGTGGCGATCGGGCCGACGAACCAGCCGAGGTTGGCGAAGGGCAGCTCGACCAGGACGGCGACGACGAAGCTCACCAGGCCGGCGACGTTGTAGCGGCCGTAGCGCCCGCGCGGGTCGAACATGTCGGCGATCGCGTAGTGCCCGCGCCGGACCACGTAGAAGTCGGCGAGGTTGATGGCCGACCACGGCACCAGCAGGATCAGGATCAGGCTGAGCGCCTGCAGGAAGGCCGACTCGAAGCTCGCCGTGTAGGCGATGACGGCGGCGAAGCAGACGACCGAGAACGGGATCAGCGAGGCCAGCCGCTGCCGGAGCCCGGCGCCGTCCGCGCCGCCGCGGGTGCGGAAGGACGTGACGATGCTCAGCATCGTGTTGCCGCCGGCGTAGAGCGACAGGGAGCCCTGCAGCACCTGGACCGCGACGATCACGAGGACCAGGACGACGGTGTAGACCGGGCTGAAGGCGTCGCTGACCTTGACGATCGAGCCGAGGACGTCAGGGTCGAAGCCGGTGATCGTGGTCAGGTAGGCGCCGAGCACGAACAGCCACACGCTGGAGAGGAAGATCCCCGCGAAGGTCCACCACGCGGTCGCCCGGGTCGAGGAGTCCTCGGGCAGATAGCGCGAGTAGTCGGCGATGTACGGCGAGTAGCCGGCCGCGTAGATGACGGTCACCGAGGTGCCGAGCAGGAAGAGCGTGGGCTCGAAGCCGCCCGTCGGGATCGGCGTCGGGTGGGCGACACCCGTGTGGGTGAGCAGCAGCACGGTGAAGATCCCGAAGACGACCACGGACGCCACGCTGAGGTACTTGCCGATCTGGTGGCTGAGGTCGTAGCCGAACAGCGCGACGACGAAGGTGATCGCCATGACGACGGCTGCGACCAGGTAGACGTTCCAGCCCCACACGATGTTGACGATGAGTCCGCAGATCGCCGGGGCGGCGGCGAAGAAGATCAGGTAGTTGACGGCGGCGACGACCATCGGCAGCGCGCCACCGACGTACCCGAACTGCGCCCGGCTCTGGATCATCTGCGGGATGCCGAGCGCCGGCCCCTGGGCGGAGTGGAACGCCGACAGGAACGAGCCGATCGCGAAGCCGATCACGATCGCGGCCACCGACCACCAGAAGCTCATGCCCTGCGACACCAGGAGCGAGGCCGTGACGATGCTGACGACGACCGAGTTGGCGCCGAACCACAGGGTGAAGAGGTGCCACGGCCGACCGTGGCGCTCGGCGGTCGGGATGAAGTCGATCGTGTGCGTCTCGATCGACCCGAAGCGTGGTCCTGAACGGTTCATGGGGTGTCCTTGATGATGAGGATAGGGCTGGTCGGGGTGCTCAGGCGCGGTGCTGGGAGTCGCCGTCGACCCACGTCTCGAGGACGTCGATGGCGGCGATCCGGTCGGCCGGTACGTCGGCGGGGTGCTGGGCGAGCAGGACGAGGTCGGCGCGCTTGCCGGGCGTGATGCTGCCCAGCTCGTGCTCGCGGCCGAGCGCCCGCGCGCCGTTGAGGGTGTGCGCCGCGATCGCGGTCGGCAGGTCGACGAGCAGCTCGTCACCGCCGAGCCGGTGGCCGCGGCGGGTGACCCGGGTGACCGCCGTCTGGATCGCCTCGAGGGGCAGCGGCTCGGCCACCGGCGCGTCGGAGCTCAGGGTCACGGGCACGCCCTGGGCGACGAACTCGCCGAGCGGGTTGAACCGCTCCCCCGGCGTCCCGATCGCCTCGGTCACGCCCTCGCCCCAGTTGTAGTAGTGCTGGGGCTGGTTGACCGGCATGATCCCGAGCTCGGCGAACGCCTTGATCTGGTCGTGCGTCGGCAGGCCGCAGTGCTCGATCCGGTGCCGCGCGTCCGCGCGCGGGTGGGCCTCCTGGGCGGCGGCGATCGCGTCGACCACCATCTGGATCGCCGTCGGCGACTGGGCGTGGGTCGCCGTCTGCAGGCCGGCGGCGTGGGCGCGCGCGATCAGCGCGGCGTACTCCGCGGGCTCGTGGTAGAGCTGCCCGGTCCGGCAGGGGTCGCCGACGTAGCCGTCGGGGAAGTACGCCGTCCAGCCGCCGAGCGTGCCGTCGGCGTACAGCTTGATGCCGGCGAACGAGAGCCGCGCGTTGCCGAACGCCCCGTGCATCCCCGTCTCGAGCGCCTGGTCGAGCAGGTGCGACAGGAAGTACATGCTGACCCGGGTCTTCAGCTCGCCCTTCTCGGCGAGCCGGAGGTACATGTCGAACTCGCGCCGGCTGACCTGCGCGTCGCCGATCGTGGTGACGCCGCCGGCGAGGAAGCGCTCCTGGGCGACGGCGAGCTGGCGCTCGTGCTCGGCGGGCTCGTCGTCGAGGTGGAAGTTCGGGCCGTGGTGGCCCACCTTCACTCCCACGACGCCGGTGAGGATGTTGCAGGCGGCGTCGGACAGCTCGCCGGTGAGGTCGCCGTCGGCGTCGCGGAAGAAAGTGCCTCCGGCCGGGTCGGGAGTGTCGCGGGTGACGCCGTTGATCGCGAGGGTGTGGCTGTTGACGACGCCCCCGTGGCCGCTGGCGTTCATCAGGTAGACCTCGCGGTCGGTGGCGACCTCGTCGAGCTCGCGGCGGTGCGGGTGACGCATCTCGACCAGGTTGCTGTGCTCGTAGCCGTAGCCGCGGATCGGCCGGCCGGCCGGCGCGCTCGCCGCGGCCTGCCGGAGCAGCGCGACGATCTCCGGGATGCTGCCGGCCCGGTCGGGCCCGCAGTCGACCCAGGTCATCAGCTGGCCGTACATCAGCGGGTGGGCGTGCGGGTCGACGAAGCCCGGCAGCAGGACGCCGTCCAGCTCCCGCACCTCGGGGGTGGCGGCGCCGAAGCGACGGGCGACGGCGAGGCACTCGTCGAGCGTCCCGACGGCGCCGAGGTGCGAGCCGAGGACGAGGACGGCCTCGGCGCCCTCGGTCGCCGGGTCGACGGTGATCATCCCGCGCGGCCGCAGGATCACGGGCTCGACGTCGAGAGCGGAACGTTCGAAGTGCGAAAGCTTGCGCACCGAGGGGTCTCCTGCCTGAAGAAGGTGGCTCGAATCGGGCAGGACGCTAGGTGACGGACGCCATACGCGCAATCAACTCATTCGCGGCGTGCGGTGTCTGACAACCGTTCTGACAGAAGCTGAGGTCAGATCCGTCCATCACGACCTCTTCAGGGGGAACGGGCGCTAGATTTGCAGCGCAACTCCGCCGAAAGAAGTTCGCAGGAAAAACGAGGATCCATGCCGTTCGACGACGCCCTGGTGGCCGCGCTGCGCGACGACCCCCGGATGACCGTGTCCGACCTCGCCGAGCGGCTCGCCACCTCGCGGGCCGCCGTGTCGGCCCGGCTCGAGCAGCTCAAGGCCGACGGCGCGGTCGCCGTCGTGGCCGCGGTCCACCCCGAGTTCCTGGGGCTGACGTCGTTCGCGCACCTGGCGATCCGTACGTCGGGGCGGGCCGACGACATCGCCGGCGCGATCGGCGCGATGCCGGCGTCCGCCTTCGTCTCCGCGGTCAGCGGCAGCCACCAGCTGGTCGCCGAGCTGCGCCTGCCGGGGCCCGCCGAGCTCTACGCCGCGATCGCCGACATCCGGGCGCTCGGCGGCGTGGAGAGCGTCAACACGCTCACCTACGTCGACATCACCAAGGGCACGTTCATGCCCGCCCATCCGCTCCCGGGCGGCCTGAGCGTCGACGAGACCGACCTGGCGCTGATCCGGCTGCTGCAGGCCGACGGGCGGGCGACGTACGTCTCGCTGGCGGAGTCGGTCGGCATGTCGGCGTCCGCCACCCGCAAGCGGGTCAACGCGCTCATCGACGCCGAGGTGGTGCGCATCGGGCCGATGCTGAGCCGCGCGCGCCACGAGGCGGGCGTCATCGCGGGCATCGGCCTCAACGTGCGCGGCAGCGGTGAGTCCGTCGTCGAGCGCCTGGCCGCCGAGCCCCGACTCGAGTTCCTCGCCCGCACGATCGGTCGCCACGACATCCTCGCCACCATCGCGGCACGCAGCCTGCCCGACCTGCATGCCTTCCTCGAGGGCCTCACCGACTCCCCCGAGATCTCCGAGGTGGAGAGCTGGCTCCACCTCCGGGTGCTGAAGGAGCGTTACGAGTGGCCGCTGCCCACGCTCACCGAGCTCGCCGACCGGATGCGGTGAGTCTCAGTCGTCGAGCACCGGCGGCAGTCCGAAGGCGTCGAGCACCTCGTCCTCGCTGAAGACCGAGTTGCGGGTGACGCCCTGCTCCGAGAGCGCGAGCACCTGCAGCGTGTGGCGGCGATAGCGCCCGTCGCGCCGCACGTACGCCGCGAACCCCAGCTGCCCGTTGGCCTCGATCGGGACCGTGCGCCAGTCGCCGCCGTTGGCCTCGAACACCCAGTCCATGAAGACGCCGTAGTTGTCGGGACCGGTGAACCAGTTGGTCATCGGCGGCATCTCCATCACCACGTCGGCGGCGAGCAGCCGTTTGATAGCGTCGACGTCGGCGGCGACGAAGGCCTTCGTGTAGCGCTCGATCCAGGCTCGCCGCTCGGACTCCTCCGGCTCGCGGAGCCGCTCCTCGTCGGCCTTCGCGACGCTCGCCCGGGCCCGGAGCAGGGCGCTGTTGACCGAGGTGACCGTCGTGTCGATGATCTCCGCGGTCTCCGCGGCCGAGAAGTCCAGGACGTCGCGCAGGATCAGGACCGCCCGCTGCCGCGCCGACAGGTGCTGCAGCGCGGCCACGAACGCGAGCCGCAGGCCCGACGTCTCGCCCCGGGGCACGCGGGCGTCGGGCATCGGCTGCAGCCACGGCACCTCCCCCAGCTGGAACGGGCTGCGCGGGTCGGTCTCGGCGACCAGCCCCGACGGCAGCACCCGCCGGGTGCCGCTGCCGCGGGCGGTGAGGCAGGCGTTGGTGGCGATCCGGTAGAGCCACGTGCGCAGGGAGGCGCGCTCGGCGTCGTACCGGTCGCGGGCGCGCCAGGCCCGCAGGTAGGTCTCCTGGACGACGTCCTCCGCGTCCGCGACCGAGCCGAGCATGCGGTAGCAGTGGGCGGTGAGCTCGCGGCGGAAGGGCTCGATCGCGTCGGCGAACGCGGTGTCGTCGTACACGGTCGTCACGAGGCTCCGATCAGGCAGGGCTGTTGTGGTACGCAGCGATCATCCACCTGCCGTGGCGCTTCTCGAAGACCCAGGTCGCGTTGACCTTCCGGGCATCCGGCACCGCCGACTCCCCCGCGAACAGGATCCCCGCCTCGCTGAGCGCGATCGCGGCGTCGTCGCCGACGAACCGCAGGCTCACGCGGCGGTCGACCGTCGTACTGCCGGCGAGCGGGCCGGCGAAGCCCGCCGCCATCGCATCGCGTACGGCGGCGCGGCTGCCGCGCAGCGATCCGGGCAGGACGGCCGTCGCGTCCTCGGTGTAGTGGCGGACGAAGCCGTCGGCGTCGTTGTCGGCCCAGGCCTGGTAGGTCTCGGCCAGCACGGCGTCGATGGCGGCGGTGTCGACGGTGCGGTCCATGGCGCTCTCCTCGCGGTAGGTGCTCCGGGATCGAGGTGATCCCAGGAGTACCTACCGGGTGGAGTCGCCGGACTCACCGGGGCGGTGCCGGATTTCTCAGGGCGTCACCGCCGAGATGTGGGTCGACCAGTTGCCGAGCGTGCCGCGGGTGCCATCGCACGAGCCGAACGGCGCCGACGTGTACTGCGCGAACGTGCAGGTCTGCGCGATGTACTCGCTGGCCGTCCAGATCGTGCCGTCGACGACCGCGGTGGCTCCGTAGTCGCCCCAGCGCGGCCGCAGCGGGTCGTTCAGACCGTGGTAGCCGCTGAAACCGTCCTCGGGACCGGCGCCCGGACCGGCGATGTGGATGTCGCCCGCACCGGTGACCGCGTCGAGGCCGGCGTATCCGGCGCTCGGGTAGTAGTCGTCACCGGCGACGGTGAACGCGATGACCCCGCGGCCGGACTGCGTCACGCCGATGGCAGGGTAGGTCAGGTTGTTGCCGGCGAGCCCGAGGTAGCCGTCCTTGGCCGTGGCGGACAGGTTGCCGCGGGTGGAGTACGACGGCTTGGCGATGAAGTACTCGACGCCCGCCTTGCTCTGCCCGTTGATCGTCAGCGCGGTGTCGAGCGCGCCCCAGATCTTGCCGTTGGCGTAGGTCACCTGCTGCATGCGTGTGTCGTTGGAGTCGAGCACCGACTCGGGCTCCGGCGCGAACGGGTCCGGGGCGCCCGTGAGGAAGGTCGCGCAGGCGGAGTCGTTGAGGCACTCCCCCAGCGGGATGCTCCCGGCCTTCTGGTTGGCCTTCGGCGGGACGGCGTACGGATCGACGCCGAGCGAGGTGTGCTGCAGCGCGACCGCGGGCGAGGCCGAGTTGAGGGACGCCGTATTGGTCAGGGACCAGACCAGCAGGCGGCTGGACGTGCCGGTGCCGTTGGCCTCCTCCGCAGCGTTGGAGCTGAGGAAGTACTCGGTGCCGCCCTGCCCCGTCGCCCACTGGGACGGCGTCGACGTCGCCGGCCAGATCGTGAAGCCGGGGTTGCCGTTGTCGAGGCCGCTGGTGTCGAGCTGCGTGACCGTGACGCTCGCGTCGCCACGAGCCAGCGCGGCCTTGGAGAAGGCGTAGATCTGGGCGGACTTGAACTCGGGCCCGAAGAAGCTGTACTCGTTCGTCGTCACGAAGAAGCCGTTGGCGTCGGCGCCGATGTGCGGGTAGTCGCCCAGGCAGAAGCCGCCGCTGCAGCCGTGGTTCGGCGTGCCGTCGGTGCCGTTGTCCTGCGCGGGCAGACGGTAGATCAGCCAGCTGCCGGTCGGGTCGGCGTTCTGGCTGACCGCGATGTCGAGGTGGTTGGTGCCGAGGAAGGCTCCGGACGGGGAGGTGTCGAGGGTCAGCACGACCTGGAACCACCGCTGCACGCCGCGGTCGAAGTAGCAGGACGGGTCGGTGACGAACGGCCCGCGCACGCCCGTCGTCCGGTTGATCGCGGCCGGGTAGCCGTAGAAGCTGTTGAGGTCGACGACGCCCGTCGCCGGCGTGCCGTCGGTGTGGAAGACCCGGAGCACGTCGTTGACCGACTCGACGACGTACCCGTTGCCGGCGCAGAGACCCTGGTCCGGAGGCTCGACCGAGAACTGGTTGCCGCCGTTGGCGACGCGCTGCTGACGGAAGTTGAGGCCCTCGAAGTGGGTGCCGAGCTGCGGGTTGGCCTTCGCCTTCGCCCCGCTCCTCACCGAGACGCCGTGGGCGGCCTTGCCCCCGGAGTAGCTGCGGTTGACGATGGCGAACCCGTCGCCGTCCCCGTTGCCGGCGCCGTCGGCGGCGTCGCCGCCGGCCGTCGCCGGAAACTCGGGATCGGTGATGCCGACCGAGTCGCCGGGAGCGTTCGCGGTCATCGTGGTGGTGCCGCCCGCGCTGATCGTGCGCGTGCTGACGCTGGACGGCGTGGGTGCGGCGGCGGCGCCGCCGTTGGTGGTCGCCAGCCCGGCGGCGGCAACGACAAGAACGGGCACGGACAGCAGGGCAGTCCGGCGACGGGTGATCCTCATGCGGCCTCCCAGGAAGGCCCGCCCCCTACAGGCGGGCGTGAGCATCAACATCATGGTCTCGGCGCGCGGGAGGGCGGTTCATCTGAATTGGGCAAGACAACCCTCCCTCCCCGCTGGGACACGGGGCGGTGTCGGACCTCTCTGGTCAGATGGACGGGTCGGACTCGCCCCATCACCGGGAGACACCGTGAAGCTGCTCCTCACCTCTGCCGGCGTGACGAACGCCAGCATCCACGACGCGCTCGTCGACCTGCTTGGCAAGCCGATCGCCGAGTCCACCGCCCTCTGCATCCCCACCGCGATGTACGGGCACCCGATGGTCGGCCCCGGCGTGAAGCCGTGGCAGTTCATCAGCGGCCAGTCCCCGAACCCCATGGTGGGCCTCGGCTGGAAGTCCGTCGGCGTCCTCGAGCTGACCGCGCTCCCGAGCCTCGACCGGACCGCCTGGGAGCCCCTCGTCCACGACGCCGACGCCCTCCTCGTCGCGGGCGGCGACGTCCTCTACCTGTGCCACTGGATGCGCGAGTCCGGCCTCGCCGACCTGCTGCCGTCGCTGACCGAGACCGTCTGGGTCGGGCTCAGCGCAGGGAGCATGGTGCTGACGCCGTACGTCGGCGACGACTTCATCCAGTGGCGCCCGCCCTCCGGCGACGACTCGACCCTGGGGCTCGTCGACTTCTCGATCTGCCCGCACCTGGCGCCGGACGGCGAGCCGGGCAACTCGCTGGCGGAGGCAGAGGAGTGGGCGCTCGCCGTACCGAATGCGGCTTATGCGCTCGACGACCAGACGGCCATCGCGGTGGTCGACGGTGAGGTGACCTTCGTGTCGGAGGGGCGCTGGGTGGAGCTGCGGAAGGCTGGGGGCTGAGCGCCGCGGTCAGCGAGCGGGCAGGACCACGACCGTTCCGCACGCGGCGCAGCCGACGGCGGGCGCCGTGTGGTTGACCACGCCCGTCGTCAGTCGGACGCCCGCCAGGTCACCGCTCACGCCCTGGCTCGGCTTGAACGTGACGCCGGGTGCGCGCCCGACGATGACGCCTGAATCGAGATCGGTGTCACCGCAGGTGGGGCAGGCGTCGAGGGCGGGCATATGGTCATCATTCCTGCGCTGGGCGGAATGGGTGACCGCATTAGTAGGGTGGAGTGACAGCATCGTCCCGCGCGAAGCGACATGTCACACCCGCCGCGCGCGACCCGTGGTGTGTGCGGGATCGGCTCCTCACGCTGGGTCAGCGCATGGCCTGCGCACGGAGGTAGTCGCTTGCCGACCTGGGCGCGATGCCGCGCTCTCTGAGGGCTGTGTCGTCCCAGTCGGCGGCGCGGATGTCTTGGAGGAGGCCGGCTCCGAAGGCGGACGCGAGCGCATCATTGCGTTTGTTCAAGACACGGATCGCCATCCGGGCGATGGGTCTGGGCATGTGCTGGACTTTCATCCGACGTCCGGTCGCCTTCTCCACCACAGCCACAGCTTCGTTCTTGGTGATCGCCTCCGGGCCGCCGACGGTGATCAGGCTCGGCGGATCGGGCTCCACCGCCACCGACGCAACGAGCGCGGCGACATCCTCGGTGCTGACCCACCGTCGCTTGCTGTCCCCCCGACCGATGATCGCGATCTTCCCTGCCGCCACGTCGAACCGCGCCGCGGCTGCGAGGTGGATCTCCTGAAAGCCATCTGAGCGAATGACCACCCGTTGGAGTGACGAGGCGCGCAACCGCTCCTCAGTGGCGAGCTTAGCCCGCTCCAATGGAGTTCCGATCGCCTTGTCGACTCCGGGAAAGGACAGGTAGACGAAGCGTCGCACCCCAGCGGTCTCTGCCGCCCCGATCAGCGACCCCATGCCCAACTCGTCAGCTTGACGGATTGTGGGCACCGCGGCGCCAGCCAGCCTTCGCGCAATCACGGTGGCCGTGGCCACGACCGTCGTGACGCCCTGGCATGCGCTGGCCAGGGACACGGGGTCGGTGAGATCGCCCCGAACCAGTTCTACTCCGAGGTCCCGTAGGGCGGCGTCGTCACTCGTCGGACGAACCAGGCAGCGGACTGCGCGGCCTTGCTCGCTCAGGATCCGGGCTACGCGTCCGCCGAGGTCGCCGGTGCCACCGACAATGAGGATCATCTCGATCACCGCCGTTCGTCTGTTCACTCAGTGTCATTCCGGCACGGCCCCGGTGTACAGGACGGGTTCCCGATTCGACCGGGAGGATCTCCGTTCGCCTGGAGCCTCGTCAGGTGCCGGCCACGTCAGCGTTCCGACGAGGCTTGACGCTCTGGCCGGCGCATGCGTCGCGGGCGGGTGCCGCGGCTAGAGGAGTTCGACGCTCGTGCCGATGTCCGCTCTATGTTGGCCTCATGGCCGCGCGTGAACTCGATGAGCAACTCGCCATGCTCTGCCACACGGAACTAGCGGGCGGCGAGGACTCGCTTGCTGAGACAGTCGGCGATCTCCCACGAGCGGAACTGGAGCGACTCCTATGCCTGGCGGTCGTCGAGTTGCTGGACTCCCAGCACGACGCTGAGAAGCAGATCGCACGCGTGGCCCGCAGGCTCCAGCAGGGGCGATCGCGTTAGCACCGGGCGCGCCCGCACCGAACGAACAGACATCGAGGCGATCGTGCGCGCCATCAGCGGCGAACGGCGCTCGTGACCTTCTTCAGGACGCCCGCGCCGGCGCCGACACCCCGAGGGATCAGACGATGCGGCTTGCGGTTCGCCAGATCGACGACGGAGTCGGCGATTCCCCAGGTGAGCTTGCCCTCGGACAGCTCCACCAAGGTCTCCAGCGGAAGACCAACGGTCATGTCCTCCAGCTCCTGACGCTCCTTCTCGGTGGCGACCGGAGGGAGCTGCCGCACGATGATCGCCTTGAACGCGCGCCCGGGCAGTGTCGAGGCCAGCTCGAGCACGGTGGATTGACGGGTGAAGGGCCGAACGGGGTTCGACTGGCTCGGGTCGTGGGGCATGGAGGTCTCCTGTCAGGGCGTGCGACCGCGGAGCGGCCCGCGCAACGTACCGCGAATCTTGCCCGACGATTCGGTTCGCTGACTCGAAAGTGGCGTGGTCCAGGGCTGGTGGCACACCCCGCCCTCGCGCCCGACTCTGCACGACTCTGCTCGAACTGCGGGCGCCCGCGCTCAGCAACGCGCGGTGCATCGACCGCGGACAGCGAGGCTCGCTCGCCGCTTCGGCGTTGCAGGGGTGATGCCGTCGGGACCGGTCCGATCGCCAGGCCCCGGGCTCCTTGACGAACCGCCAGGGGTGGAGGCCGACCGTGGCGGATGCATTCGCGCCCTTCACCTCGATGGAGTCGGCATCGAGGTCAGAGCCACCCGAATCCACCGCGGCCGATGCCTCGAGGGTGAGCGCGCATGTCGGGCGCAGTCCAGCGAGTTCGGGATCCAGACCAGCGGCGCTGTCCAGGATGCTCTTGGCCTCCGCAACCATCTGCTCCTGCAGGGCCCGACTCTGGACGCCGCACGCGTCCTCGAACCGAGCCTCCCTCACGGCCGATACCCCTTGCTCGAGACCTCGGCGATCTGCTCGACATCACTCGTCGTAGCGGCGTCAGCCGCCGACTCGCTGTCCTCGGAACCACAACTCGAGCCGGCAACCAGCACCGCGGCAACGACGACGACGCCACCGAACCGACTCCGCGCAACAGGCACCCGCGGTGTGTACCGACCAGCGCAGTGGCCGCATGCCGAAACGCCCAGGTCCGACCTGACCGAACGGAAGCACCCGCAGTGGGCCACGCTCGATCGCTAGTTCACCGGCACACTCAGGTCGCGCACGGGCATCAGGCACACGTCGTCGCTGCAGGCTCCGTAGGTGACGATCACCGCGCTGTCGCGGGGATGATCGGGTTCGACGGGGAGCACGATGTCGACGGGGCCGTCCGGGTAGACCGGCAGGGTCACGTGCAGCTCGGGGATGTGCAACGAGATCGCGTCCACGGTCGACCGCGCAGGCCCGGATGCGGTGAGACCATCCCCGGTCGCGACGCGGGTGGGGATCCCGAGGCCGTCGATCCCGCGGGCCGGGAGGGTGAGGCTGTAGATGTGGAAGCCGGCCTCGAGCGGCTCGAAGCGCACCCGGACCAGCGATGCGGTCTGGAAGGAGGCGGACACGCGGACGCCACCCTCCTCGAGTGGAGTCTCAGGGTCGGCAGCCGTGCCGGAGGACGTCGTCCCGCCACAGCCCGCGGACGAGGCGATCGACGCGATCACGATCAGCGGGAGCAGGCACCGTCGCACTGCAGCCACCGTCAGGCCGAGCCGGTCCAGCGCCGGAGGAAGGTCAGCAACTGCTCCTCGTCCATCGTGCGCGCGCTCGCGAACTCGCCGTTGTTGCTGGCGAAGGCGACCTTGCCGGCGGGCGTGATCACCACCAGTGCGGGGATCCCGCTCGTCTCGAGGTCGACGTAGTCGGCGGCGATGTCGAGGTTCTTGTCGAACTCACCGACGTCGATCTTCACGAGGTGGAAGTTCTGGTCGAGGACCGGCGCTACAGCGGATCGGCCGTACAGCTCGTCGAGCACCACGCAGTCGGCGCACCAGGCGGCTCCGAAGTCGAGCAGCACCGGGCGCTCATCCTCGGCAGCGGCAGCGCGGGCGGCGTCGATCGCCGCCGCCGGGTCGTCGGCGTAGGTCACGTCCGTCGGCGTCTCGGCGCCGGCGCTCTTGGGTTGGCCCTGGTGCCGCGTGCGAGCTGTCGGATCGGTTCGAGGAACACGCGGACACAGCAAGCGTCAGTGCCGCTGCGGCGACCAGTGCGCCCGCCTTGGAACGCGGCCGAGCCGGGCGAAGAGCGTCGAGCATGCGGCCGAGTATCGCGCACGAGAGTCGTCGCCGGGGGCTCACTGGTTCACCCATTCCGGCCACGCGCATCATCCCCGGGTCCTACCGTGTGGCGATCGACCGTAGGGCAGGTCGCAGCAGGACGTGCAGGAAGTGGTGACGCCGATGACTCCTCCTGGTTGGTACCCGGACCACGCCAAGCCCGGCCTGCTCCGATACTGGGACGGACAGCGGTGGACGGTGCACACGCGGCCGGCGTATCCGGTGCCTACGGCGGCCCTCCCACCGCAGGCCATGCGGGCGAAGGTGCCGGCCTGGCAGACGTGGTGGGTGATCGTGCCCGGGCTGCTGCTCTGCCTTCCGGTCGGGCTCGTCGCGTTGTGGCGGCGGCCAGGGCTCTCGACCAACGTCCGCTGGATCGTGACCGGATGTACGGCGGCGTTCCTCGTCTTCGCCTTCGCGCTGCCTCAAGACCCGCCCCCGAAGGACGAGTCGAGCGCCGGGGACACCCCGGTGCGAGAGGTGGACTCGACGCCGGACGTGACCGCCGTCCCTGACGAGCCAACGACCAGTGCTCCCGCACCGGCGCAGGTGCCCGACCTCACCGGCATGAGCCGGGACGACGCGCGGATACCCTCGAGGATCTCGGCCTCGTCCTCGGCCAGGTCACCGGCAAGCCGTCGCGCCGAGCGGCCGGCACCGTCCTGCGGCAGGCCACGCCGACGGGCAGCGAGGCCAGTCCGGGCGCGGCGATCGACGTCGTCGTGGCGACGCCCTTCCCGACGGTTCTCGACGTCCAGGGGCTTCGTGAGGGGCGGGCGGTGCAGCAGCTCGAGAAGGCGGGATTCGTCGTCAAGGTCTCGACCAAGGTGACGCGGAGCGGCGCGGACGGCGTCGTCCTGACCCAGTCCCCCGCACCCGGGGCGACGAAGCGGCCCGGGGCGACGATCCGGATCGTCGTCTCCGACGTCCAGATCGCGCCGCTCGCGGAGACCAACTGCACCTCCGGCTACTCCCCCTGCCTGGCACCGGCGAGCGACTACGACTGCGCGGGCGGCTCCGGTGACGGCCCCAAGTACGTCCACGGCACGGTGAAGGTCACCGGCAGCGACCCCTACGACCTCGATCGTGACGGCGACGGCATCGGCTGCGACTGAGGCGCCGAGCGCCGAGGAACGGCCGTGCCGGACGGCGGTTCAGCGGCGACCCGGGCGCTTCCGTCGGTGTAGTTTGGTGCCCTTGGCCTACTCGGGAGGTTGACGGTGCGAACGGCGACGGCGACATCCCCGACGCAAGCACACGCAGCTGCCGCCGGCCCCGCCCCGAGCCCGTGGCACCGAGGGCTGTGGATCGGCTATCTGGTGCTCGGTACGGCGGCCATCGCGGGCCATCAGCTCATCCGGGACCAGAACGTCCGCGATGTCGCCTACCTGGTGCTGGGGCTGGTGGGTGTCGCCGGCATCGTCGCCGGCGTGCGGATCCACCGGCCCACGCTGCGGCGGCCCTGGTACCTGATGGCGGTGGGACAGCTGCTCTGGGTGATCGGCGACGCGATCTACACCCTGCTGCAGGACGCGCTGCAGGAGGTGCCGTCGCCGTCGGCGGCCGACCTCTTCTACCTCGCCGCGTATCCGGTGCTGGCGTGGGGCATCGGCGCGCTCATTCGCGCCCGCCGATCGCACGTCGACCGGGCCGCGCTCGTCGACTCCCTCATCGTCACCGCCGGGCTGGGGCTGCTGTCGTGGGTCGTGCTGGCCGGGCCGACCATCGCCGAGTCGCGGGACTCGCCCTGGGTCGCGGCGGTCGACGCGGCGTACCCGGTCGGCGACGTGCTGCTGATCGCGGTCCTGGTCATGCTGATGGTGACGCCCGGCGGCCGGACGACGTCGATGCGGCTGCTGCTGTGCGCCATCGCCCTGCTGATCGTCGCCGACAGCCTCTACCTGGCGCTCAGCCTGTTCGCGTCCGGGGCGAGCTATCCGATCGACTGGCTGTGGCTGGCGTCGTACCTGATCTGGGGAGCGGCGGCGCTGCATCCCTCGATGGCGGCGTCGTCGGGCACGCACGCGGACGTCGACCTCCGGTTCCGGCGGGCCCGGCTCGTGGCGATGACCCTGGCGGCCCTGATCGCCCCGGCCATCCTGGCGATCGAGCGTCTCGCCGGGGCGCCCCTCGACGTGTGGGCCGTCGTGATCGGGGCGGTCGGGATCGTGCTGCTCGTGGTGACCCGGATGAAGCTCGGGATCGACCAGGTCACCAGCGTCAACACGCAGCTCGAGCTGCTGCGCGACGAGCTGGCCTTCCAGGCGGCCCACGACTCGCTCACCACGCTGCCCAACCGGGCCCAGGCGATGCGGCAGATCCATGCCGCGCTGAGCCGCGCGCAGCGCAGCGGCGACCTGGTGGCGATGCTGTTCATCGACCTCGACGGGTTCAAGTCCGTCAACGACACCCACGGTCACCGGGCCGGCGACCAGGTGCTGCGGGAGGTCGCGCACCGGCTGCGCGCCGCGCTGCGCGCCGGCGACACCGCGGCCCGGCTGGGCGGCGACGAGTTCGTCGTCCTGCTCGACCCGGTCGAATCCGCGCAGGACGCGGTCGAGACGGGACGGCGGATCATCGACGCCGTCTCCCGTCCGATCCGGGTCGGCGAGCGGACCGAGGCGGCCGTGGGAGCCAGCATCGGGGTCGCGTTCAACGACGACTGCGGCACCGACGCCGACGCGCTCCTGCACGAGGCCGACACCGCGGCCTACCGCGCCAAGGCCGGCGGCCGCGGCCGGGTCGAGGTGTTCAGCGCGTCGCTCGTGGCCGAGCTCGATGAGCGGGCCGAGATCGCCGCCGCACTCGTCGGCGCCATCGCGAGCGACGAGCTCGTCGTGCACTACCAGCCGATCATCGACCTGCAGGCCGGGGAGGTCGAGGGCTACGAGGCCCTCGTCCGCTGGGACCGGCCCGGCGTGGGCCTGCTGCCGCCCGACGAGTTCATCCCGGTCGCCGAGGGCTCGGACCTGATCTGCGACCTCGACACCTGGGTGCTGCACCAGGCCGCCCGTCAGCTCCAGAGCTGGAACCACGCCACCGGATCCCGACGGCTCCACCTGGCCGTCAACATCTCCGGGCACCACCTCAACTCGACGCGGATCCTCGACGACGTCGCCGCCGTCCTCGATGCGTACGACGTCGACCCGGCGCAGCTCGTCCTCGAGATCACCGAGACCGTCCTCGTCGAGGACGGCCCCGGCCTCGACACCCTGCACGAGCTGCGCCGCCAAGGCATCGCGCTCAGCCTCGACGACTTCGGCACCGGCTACAGCACCGTCGCCCAGATGTCCCGGCTGCCCGTCGACACCGTGAAGATCGACCGCCGCTACCTCGGCACCGGTACGGCGTCCGCGCGGCGGCTGTTCGAGCTCATGGTTCGCGCCGCCCACGCGCTGGATCTCCGGGTGGTCGCGGAGGGCGTCGAGCGCCACGACCAGCTCGACCTGCTGATGACGCTGCAGGTCGAGTCGGCCCAGGGCTATCTCCTCGGCGCGCCGCTGACGGCTGCGGAGCTCGCGAGCATCCGCGGCGCCGGCGCGCGCTGAGAGGCGATCGGCGGCCCAGACCGGAGTCGAACCGGTCGCCGCGGTGGCGGCTGTTTCGTCGGCAATCCCTGCGGGCCCTGGACTGGCGGCGGTTCGTCGCCAGTGCTCTATCAGTACCCCGTTCAGCGCCGCAGATCCGATGAATTCGAGAAATCGTGGGCCGGTCCCGTCGGCTGCTAGCGCCCGCGATCCGGGCCGGAGCACGCGTGTTCGCAGCCGAACCGGGATCGGCACGTACGGCAGGAAGCCGGCCAGGCCGAACCCAAGTCGACCTGGCCGGGTGCGGCTGGCGCGTACATCGAATGTGGAGTTCTACCGCCAAACAACGCCCGACACAGCTTGAATCGACACAGTCCACCCGGAGGAGACCCATGGGAAAGACTGCTTCATACCCGGCGCGAGAACTGCGACGGCGACGCCGAGCCTGGCTGAGGCGGAACACCGGGCTAGTTGCGATGGGCGCCGTCTTCGTCATCGGGATCGGCGCCGCCATCACCGTCCTGATCGCGATGACGTCGTCAGGCCCGGCACGGGCCTACCTCCTGGGCGCCCTCCACGTCGGTCTGGTCGCAACCTTCCTCCATGTCCTCAACGCGGCCTTCCTCGCGCACGACCAGGAGGCGATCCGTCACCTTCGCGGATCGTGGGGCGAGGACAACACGCGCTCCGAGCTGCAGCGGGGCAAGCGCCGGCGCCTGCTGTGGGGCTGGGTCGACAGCATCGAGCTGCAGGCCGGTGACATCGACCATCTCGTCGTCACCCGCGAAGGCGGTCTGGTGATGATCGACTCGAAGTGGCGCAACCAGGTCGATACTGCGAACGTGCAGGCGATGGCCGCCTCCGCGCAGCGTGCCCGCCGGCGGGCCGAAGGTGTCGCTCGTTCACTGCTCTCGGCCGAGCGAACACACCGCCACCGCGCTCGCCTCCAGTCGGTGAACGTCACGCCCGCCGTGGTGGTGTGGGGCGCGGCCCGAACCGGAGTGCCGGACGACACGGTCGTCGACGGCGTCCACTTCATCGACGGTCGCCGGCTACTCACCTGGATCGCGACGCTCGACGGTCACTCCGTGCCCCGCGACGCCGCTCGCGACATCCTGGCTCGGCTCGGCGAGTTCCGAGCCACCAGCGGGCGGCAACCGGCGCCCTCTGACTGACGCGCCACCGGACGCGTCCGCCGCCGCTAGTTGATGATCTCGCCCCGCTCGTCGTCCCGCAGCTCGGCCAGCCGGTCCCGCCACGCCTGCAGCGCCTCGGGCGCCAGCCGCGTCCAGTCGGTCACCTCGCCGACGATCCGCAGCGGGTCGCGGCTGCGGTAGGAGCGGGTCGGGTTGCCGGGGAACTTCTTGTCGGTGACATTGGGGTCGTTCTCGAAGGGGCCGGTCGGCTCGACGGCGTAGACGCGCGGCTCGGCGGGGCCGGGGGCGAGCTCGGCCGCGAGACCGGCGCCGTCGACGAGGGCGGTGAAGTAGACGTGGTTCATGGTGACGTCGGGGCGGTAGTTCGAGCGGAAGCCGGCGGTGAGCAGGTCGCCGGTGCGCAGATCGGCCTTGGTGCCGTGGAAGAACGGCCCCGCGTCCAGCACATCCGGCACGTCCGCCACGTCGTCTCGTCGGTCGTCCACGCAGCCACCCTAGACGGGCGGACTTGCCTACCCGTCCAGGTCCGGTGACACCACGATCACCAGCGTCAGCGGCCCGCCGAGATCGACGTCGACGTCCGTGATGTCGTCCGGGGGCGTGGGCAGGCCCACGACGTCGACGAGCTTCGGGTACTTGTCGGCCACCCACGCGTTCGCCTCGTCCGAGCCGGGCGGGATCGCGCGGTCGTAGACGACCTCGACCTGCTTGATCTGCTGGATCGGGAGCCCGGACCACCAGGTGCGCAGCTCGTCGGGGTTGGTCAGGGTGTCGTCGGCGAACTTCGCGTACCACGGGCTGATCTGCAGCTCCTCCAGCAGCCGTGCGAGGTCGTCGGACGTGCTGATGCCGTGCAGCCCGGCGCGCAGGCGCTCGCGCAGCTTGTAGCCGACGGCGACCATGATCGACGTGGAGCGGTCGACCGGGACGCCGATGGTGACGATGACGCCGTCCGTGGCCTCCGACTGCAGATCCGTGGGCGCGTTCGGCAGCACGAACGAGCGGTTGCCCGACTCGTCGATGAGATCCGAGACTGCGCCGACGGCGGTGGCGAGCCGGCCGCCCTCGACGGTCGCGCTCTCGCCGGTCCCCCATCGGGCGCTGAACGACAGGGCCAGGCGCTCGCCGCGGTCGGCGGCCGACCAGGCGGCGCGCAGGTCCGGCACCGACGAGTGGATCGCGGTCGCGCCCTCCTCGAACTCGACCATGCCGACGTTCTGCGGCGGGTAGCGCTTGAGGATCCGCTCCAGCACGCCGGTCGAGCCCGTCACCTCCCCCAGCGGTACGGCGACCACCGCGTGCAGCCACCGGTAGCGGAGCAGTCGGGTGGGCTGGGGCGTGACGACCGGCTCGCCGCAGTCGATGGTCCGGCGCCGGTGGAACATCACCCAGTCCGTGCGGGTCGTGATCACGTCCGTCGACGCGGCCTCCGGCAGCAGCCGGCGGCGCGCCTGGTCGGGGAAGTCGAGGTCGCGGCGCAGCGTCGCGAGCGCGGTCCCGAGGACGTCGATCACCGACGTCGCGACGTCGCGACCGGGCGTCCCGAGGTCGAGCACGCCGGCGCCCTCGTCCAGCGTCACCGCGGCGATCGGGCTCTTCAGGTCGGCGGCGCTCGACCTCATCGCGAGGAAGGCGCCGGCCGTCGTACCCCGACCGATCCGGCCCTCCACCCGCCGCGGCGAGCCGCTGTCGGAGAAGGCCGCGCTGAGCACGATCGGGCGGTCCGCGTCGGGGACGGTGAGGCTGAGGTCCGCGGCGAGCAGGTGGGCGCCGGCGGCGCTCGCCGACAGCCGCCACACGATCGTCGAGCCCCGTACGTCGCGCGGCCCCGGCCCCGCGTCGGTCGCCGTGACGACGTCGAGAGCGCCGTCGAGCGCGGTCTCGATCCGCACGCCACCACCCGGCTCGTCGACCCGGCTGCGGACGGTCAGCGTCCCGGTGAGGCCGACGTCGGTGAGCGAGGGATCCGTCCGCGCCCGCGAGTACGTCGTGACGCGCGCCCGCAGGGTCGTCGTACCGCCGACCTCGAGCCGGTCGAGCGGCGCCGCCGTCTCGAGGTCGACCCACGCGACCATCGGCCGGCGCTCGTCGGGCGCGAGCGGGTGCTCCTCGGCCACGTCCCCGACGAGCCGGGCCCGGGCGAGACTGCCCTCGCGCAGCACGCGGAAGGTGTTGTCGAGTCGGTAGGCGCCGAGCGTCGACGACGACTCGCGGTGCACGTCCGGGCTGACGTCCTCGGGCGCGGTGACAGCGGTGTTCATCGCGTCCGTGTAGTGCTCGATCCCCAGCTCCTGCGGGGCTTCTCCGTAGGCAGCGAGGGTCCACGACCAACCGGTGCCGACCTGGTTGCGCGCGACCGCCGACAGGCTGAGCGCCGCCGATCCGACCCGCGCGAGCCGGCCGCCGAGCAGCAGCGGGAGCAGGTCGAGGTGACCGGTGAAGGCGTGGTCCGCGGCGGCCTTGGCGAACCCGCCGCCCGGGACCAGGACGTCTACCTCCTCCAGCGCCTTGGGGTCGTCGATGCCCTGGGTGAGCGAGATCCGATCCATGTGCTGGGCCTCCTGGAAGGCCTCCGGGACGAAGTCCGGACGCACCGCACAGAAGCGCAGGTCGACGCCCGGCCCGAACCACGCACCGACCTGCTGCCGTACGTCGTGCTCCGGATCGACCGGCAGGTAGCCCGCCGACGGCGTCTCCACGATGCCGTGGTCGATGAGCAGCGAGCCGGACGGCGACAGCCGCGCCCCCGACAGCACGTCGCCCACGCGACCGCGCAGCTCGGCCAGCTTGGCCAGGATCGCGTCGTGCGCGTTGTCGTCGCCGATCTTGCCGAGCAGCGCGTGGACGTCGCCGAGCACGGTCCGCTCCGCAGCGCACGGGTCGCCGCCCTGGGTGGGCTCCGGGCCGCCCGGGACGCTCGCCAGCTGGCACTGGAACTGCAGCACCTGGGCCAGGAAGACGTCGAGCGGACGCATCGCCATCCGCCACTGCCAGGAGCGCTGCGGGGAGGTCTCGACGAGCTCGCGGCGCGCCGTCCAGTCGTCGACGAACGTCGTGAGGCCGCCGGCGCGGTCGAACACCGCGAGCGCGACCTCCTCGCCGCCGATCGGCTCGGCGCCGTGGCACCACACCGGCAGCCGCAGCCCGGCGCCGGAGATCATCGACGCCACCGCCCGCCGCTCCGCCGCGTAGTAGGCCGACGCGACCCGCGACTGCAGGTGCAGCCCGGTGAACGGCACGCGCACGCTCGTCGGCAGGCTCAGCGTGAGTGGGTGGACCCGGAAGCGCACGCCCTCGACGGCGACCGAGCGGTCGGCGTCGGTCGCGCAGGCGTCGCCGCAGAGCTGGCCGAAGCGCTCCTCCTCACCGCACAGCGCCTCCGCGGACGCGGCGGTCAGGACGTAGAGCGCGGTCGTCGCGACGGTGTGGTCGGGGCCCGCCGGCTGGTCCGGCGGGCAGGGCGCGAAGTCGGCGGCCCCCTTCGGCGTCGTGGCCGACGCCGGGTCGAACGCCCCGGTGGAGCGGGCGATCAGCTCGTCGATCGTGAGGTCCGTCGTCGACGGCAGGTAGACCACGCGACCGGACGGCGCGAGCGCGAGCCCGCCTCCGACGCGGATCCCGGCCGAGCCCGTCAGCTCGGCGTCGAAGCCGTTGACGACGCCGCTGCCGACGGCCTGGTTGGAGAGCGCGACCAGGTTGCGCACGTACTCCTGGTCCTGCCGGAAGCCCTCCGCGCGCAGGAAGCGCCCGTCGAACCACCACAGCCGGGTCAGCACGGTCGCCGGGTCGATGACGGTCACGCCACCGGACCCGCCGAGCATCTCCATCGGCGGCACCACGCCGCCGAGGTCGAGTCCGGCCCGATCGGCCCGCACCGCGGGAGCCGGGAGCGTCGCCCGGGCGCCGATCGTGGCCCGGGCGCCGTGGCACCCGCATCCGCTGGAGTATGAGGTCGGCATCCTTCAGCCCTCCTACGGCGTCGTGCCGGAGATCGTGAGCGCGGCATCGGCGCCGCTGGGGACGAGCGGATCGCCGACCACACCGCACAGGGGCGTGTCGTCGGCGGCGAGGACCGGCGTCGGACCGGTGCCGCGCGCCAGCACGCGCACGGGCCGCACCTTCACCGCGGACGCCAGGGTGAGCTTCACCGCGTTGCTCGCCGGGTCGAGCACGGCCTTGGTGACCGGGACGTCGACCCAGCCGTCGGCCTTCAGTGCCGACACCGTGAACGCCGCGGGCTGCACCGTCGCCGCGTTGACCGGGGCCGTGAACGCCAGACTGAGCTGGGTGCCGGCCAGTGCGGCGGAGCCGGCCACCGCCCGCAGGGTCTCTCCCCCGCCGCCCCCACCGCCGCCGCCCCCACCGCCGCCGTCGCCGGCATCGCCGGAGGCACAGCCGCAGAGCAGCTCCTGGACGGTGCGGGTGCGCACGTGCGCGGGCCGCACCAGCACGTCGACGGTCGTGCCGCCGGCGCCGCCAGTTCCGTCGGCGACCACGAGGCCGCCGTCCTTCTTGAGCAGCCGGACGTGCAGGTTGGCCAGCAGCACGCACCCGTCGCCCGCGAACGGCGACCAGGCCGGCGCGTCGGTCTCCGGCCGCAGCGCCGTGACGTCGGCCGCCGCGACCCGCCGGAACGACTCCGGGCACTGCGGATCGGCGAGCGCCGCCTGCACGACCGGATCGGTGACCGGCGCCTGCCCGAAGAGCTGGCGCAGCCGCGGATACTGCTCCGGCGGCTCCGCACGAGGGACGACGAGCCGCGGCCAGCCACGCTCGACCGCCCGCGAGTACGCCGTCTCCAGGCTCGCGCCGTCGCACGGATCGCTGATCGACGGCACCGGCCGGTCGAGGCAGCTGTCGTGGCACAGCTCGACCTGGAGGTCGAAGACCACCTGGTCGGCGTTCTCGTCGACGGTCAGGTCCTCGGGCCGGCGCTCGGCGTACCAGGCGGTGAGGTCGACGCACATCTCGCTGGTGACGATGAGCTCGCGGCCGTGGGCGTCGATGGCGAGGCCGGGGTGGACGACGACCTCGCCGTGGTCGGGCCGGACCTCGACGTCGAGCCCCCACACCACGCCCGTCCCGTGCAGCCAGGCGTTGTGGAGCCAGGTCTTGCCGCGGTGGTAGGCCTGCTCGGTCTCGAGGTCGTCGACGCCGAGCAGCATCCCGAAGTGATAGCGGTTGGACACGAACGGGTTCACCGGCAGCGTGACCTCGCCGCATCGGCCGGTGGTGACGGTCTCGGGCATCGTGGCTCCTCGGTGCCGTTCCTACAGTTCGGCGGGGGTCCGGCCGGAGGGTCCGTCGCCCCGCAGGTACGCCGCATTCCGGGCCGTCGCCGTCGCCGCGGCCGCCCGCTCGACCGCCGTCCGCTCGGCGAGCAGGCGGGCCACCACGAGGTCGCCGCGGCGCCGGCTGTCCCGGACGTCGAGCGCGGCCGCGAGGTCGTCGCAACTCTGGTCGACGGCCGTCACGAGAACGTTGCGGGCGCCGCCGTCGGCGAGCTCGGTGGCCGCGTCCTTGGCGGTCGCGAACGCGGCCAGCGCGTCCCAGACGCTCGGCGGGACCTCGACCTCCCAGCGGTCGAGCGCGTCGCGGGTCGCGGTGTCGTAGGCGTCGCGCGCGTTGGTCAGCGGCGTCTGGAGACCCGCGTCGGCGAGCGCGGCGCGGGCGGCGACGACATTGGCGTCGGCCTCGGGGTCGGCGTCGGGATCGGCGTCGAGGGCGGTCAGCAGCGCGTCGTCGACGGCGGCCTGCGCGGCGGCGACGGCGGCGGTCGCGGTCGCCAGGTCGGACTCCTTGGTCGCGGCGTCGACGGCGTCCGCGCGGTGGGTGGCGTCGAGCGCGGCCGACTGCGCGGCGGTGAGCGCGGGATGCGCGGCGACGGCGATGAACGCGTCGCGGGCGCTCGCGAGCCGGCCCGGCGAGCGGGAGACATAGGCCTCCAGCTTGGCGACGGCGTCGGTGAAGGCGGTCGTCGCGGCCGCCACCTCGGTGTCGATCTTGTGCGACACCTCGCCCCGGTCGCTGTACGTCGACTCGGCCTTGTCGAGCTGCCGTTCGGCGTCGGTCTCCACCGCGCGCGCCTCGACGATCCGGGCCTCGGCGCGAGTGCGGAGTGCGGTCGGCAGGAGCGCGTCGAGCTTGGTGTCGGCGGCGGTCAGGTCGGCGCCGCCCTCGACCGCGGCCGCGTCGGCGACGATCGTGTCGAGCGGGGGCGCCGTGAGCGCGGCCTTGAGCCGGTCGACGGCGTCCTGCTGCACCTGCGCCCAGCCGACGTGCGCGGTCGCGTCGGCGGCCGCCGCGTCGGCCCGGCCGAGCAGCGCGCCGAGCGAGGCGATCAGCGCCTCGTCGGTCGCGACCCGCTCGGCGGCGTACCGCTCGCTGACGACCAGTCCGCCCCGAATGACAAGGAGGTCGGCCAGCGCCGAGCCGCCCGCGCCGGCCTCGGCCGGGGTGTCGACGGCGCCGAGGCCCGCGCGGGCCTGGGCGATCGCGGTGTCATTGGCCGCGAGCGCCTGCCGCGCCACGCGCAGGTGCTGGACGCTGCCGAGCCGGCTCGGCCAGTCGCTCGGGGCGACCGAGTCCGGGTCGGGGTGCTGCAGGTCGCGCCGGGCCCGGACGTCGCCCAATTGCTGGCGGATCGCATCGGCCAGGTCGCCGTACTTGGTCCGCTGGGTGACGGCGCGGTCGTGAAGGTTGGTCGCCATGTCAGTTGCCTCCTGAGGACGTGACCGGGATGCGGGGTGCGCCGGGGAAGGTCCGGCCGGACTTGTCGTACTCGCGACGCAGCGCCTCGACGAGCATCGACTGGGTGATCTCGCGGCCGTGCTCGGCCGCGTGGAAGGCGGCGGAGAGGGCCGCATTGCGGATGACGCCGCCGCTGACGGCGTACGGCTCGGCGAGCTCGCGCGGGTCGACGTCGGCGGCGAGCGGGGCCTGGTCCGGGAGATGCGCGCGCCAGAGCCGCTCGCGCTCGGGGACCTCGGGGTCGTCGTACTCGATGATGACGTCGATACGTCGTACGAACGCCTCGTCGATATTGCTCCGCAGGTTGGTCGCGAGGACGACGAGGCCGTCGAACTCGTCGATCCGGCTCAGCAGGTAGGCCGTCTCGAGGTTCGCCCACCGCGCCTGTGCATCGCCCGCGTCGGTGCGGCGGCCGAAGATCGCGTCGGCCTCGTCGAAGAAGAGCACCGCCTGGCACAGCTCGGCGGCCTCGAACACCTCGCCGATGTTCTTCTCGGTCTCGCCGAGCCACTTCGAGACGAGCGCGGAGAGGTCGACGGAGAGCAGGTCGAGGCCCAGCTCGGCGGCGAGGATCTGCGCCGACAGCGTCTTGCCGGTGCCCGGCGGCCCGCTGAACAGCGCGCGGACGCCACGGACGCCGCCGACCCCGGCGAAGCCCCACTCGTGCAGGACCCGCACCTGGCCGCGCATCCGGTCGAGCAGCGAGGTCAGCAGGGCGTCATTGCGCTCGGTCGTGACGAGACGGGCGCGGCCGGTGGTCGGCGAGCTGCGGCGGACGCTCGCGGGAAGGCGGGCGTCGGAGCGGCGGCGGGCGCGACCGACGATCTGCGGGACGCCGAGGCTCTCGTGGCCGGTGCGGGCGGCGAGCCGGGCGTCCTCGACGGCGTGGGTCGCGGTCGCCGCGTCGACGCGGAGGACGCCGGCCAGCCGGCCGGACGCTCCGTTGAGCTCGGGGACGAGCGTCTGCCACATCCGCTGCTCGGCGCCGAGCGAGCGCGCGGCGACGCCGAGCTCGAGCACCGACCGCTCGTCGAGGACCGCGCCCGACCGGCCGAAGGGCACGCACACCACGACCGGACCGGGATGACGCGGGAGCGGCGGGCTCTCGCACGCGCCGGCCACGACCGGGACGACGCCGCGCGCGACGAGATGCGGGCCGACGGCCGGGGCCTCGAGCGCGGCAGGCGGCAGGACGACGGCGCGCCGTCCCGCGCGACCGAGCGCGCTGACGGCATGGGCGGCGAGGTCGGTGACGGTCCGGCCGCGCTCGGCGCTCAGCAGGACCAGGTGTGCCTGGTCGCGGTGGGCGAGGGTGGCCGCGACGAAGCGGTCCTCGGGGAAGTCCTCGGGGGCCATCACGGGGACCGGCATCGGCTCCACGCCGGCGGGCCAGGCGGTGCCGCCGCGGAGCAGGCTCCAGAGGCGGTCGGCGAGGTGGAGGCCGCGGTCCGGGAGGGGCGCCGCACCGGGGGCGAGGAGGAGGCCGTGCGTCACCAACGGCCCGGTCTCCAGCACCTCCCGCAGGTGCGCGCGCCCGCCGGCGTCGAGACCGAGAGTCGCGGCGACCGCGCCGATGGAGAGCCGCGACTCCCCCAGCGGATGGGCGCTGCGGGCGAGGCGGGCGAACGCCTCGTGCTCCTCGGGAAGCCCGGTGAGGACGAGCAGGTCGGCCTCGAAGGGCGAGAGCCCGTAGGCGTCGGCGAGCCGGTCGAGCACCTCGCTGCCGGCCCAGCCGGTCGCACGCAGGTCGGCGACCGCCTGGCGGCACGCGGCCGCGAGCTCGCCCGCGGCGAGCGCGGCGAAGGCGTCGGCGACGGGCGCGAGCCGGTCAGGCATAGCGGAACCTCACGCTCTCGCCGAGCCACGGGCACCAGCCCGGGTCGAGGTCGAGGCCTGCGGCGCGGACCACGGGGTCGACGTCGCGGAGGGCGTACCCGACCTCGAGCTCGCCGGGGTGGCGGTGGATCCGGGCGGTGCGCCGCCACAGGTCGTCCGGCGCGGGGACGTCGGTCCGGTGGGCGAAGCGCTCGGCCAGCCAGCCGGTGAGCACGGCCAGGGTCGCGGGGTCGGGCTCCTGCACGGGGTCGGGGTCGCGGGGATCGTCGTCGGTGAGGGCGCAGAGGAGCCGGACCGACGGGTCGTCGTACGGCGCGCCGGTGAACGCCGCGATCGCCAGCGCCAGCGCGGGCGCGTCGTCGGTTGGGACCAGGTCGAGCACCGGCAGCGCGTGGGCCAGGAACCAGACGCCGCCCCAGGCCGTGGGCTCGCCGTCGGGGTCGGGCTCGACCTCGAGGTCGGGCTCGGGCTCGGTGGTCACCGGGGCGAGCGCGGGGTCGGCCGGCGACGCGGCGAGGGCGGTGGCGACGGCCGCCACGAAGGACGGGTCGGCCGCGCGGCCCGGCGCGGCGGTGAGCGCGGCCAGGACGGCGAGGTCACGGTGGGCGGCGGCGGAGCAGTCCCGTGCTCCCCCGGGCAGGACGGCCGCCGCCCGCGCCGCGGCGGGGCTCACGACGGTCGCGGCCACGCCGGTGGAGCCCCCGAGACCCGCGGCGGACGCGATCCGTGCGGCCAGCGCGGCCAGCTCGGCCGGGGTGAGGACGCGGCCGAGGAGGTCCGGTCCGACCGCGCGCAGGACGCCGGGGACGAGCAGCGGCTCGGCGAGCAGCGCGGTGAGGACGTCGGTGCCGAGGCCGCACTGGCGCCAGGCCCAGAGGTGGCGGCGGTCGGCGAGGGCCGTTCGACGGACCAGGTCGACGAGGGCCTCGCCCCGGGTCGGGAAGACCACGACCTCGGGCTCGCTCCCGTCGCTCCGGTCGGCCGCGTCGGCGTGAGTGTCGGGGCGCTCGGCGGCCGGTGCCGCGTCGACCGGCTCCTCGGCCACCGACGGCGCGGCGGCGCGGCTGACGGGGCGGCCGGCGGGGTCGCTGACGGGTCGGGTGACGGGGCCGCTGGCGGGGCGGGCCGGCGCGTCGCCCCCGGCGCGATGGCGTGGGGCGGTGGCGGAGACGCCCGCGAGCGCCGCACGGACCGCCCCGGCGACCGCGTTCGCCCACGCCGCCGTCCAGGCCGCGACGGAGCCGTCGCCGAGGGTGACGTCGACGCGCACCTCCGGGATGCAGACGGCCCACACCCGGGCCAGCTCCGGTCCGGCCGCCGCCGCGAGCGCTTGGTCGAGCGCAGGGTCGAGCGCAGGGTCGAGCGCGCCGCCCGCGAGGTCGGCGAGGGCCCGGTCGAGCGCGAGCGAGTGCTCCGGCGTGACCTGGTGGTAGCGGGCGTGGAAGCGGCCGATCCGTACGTCGGTCATCGCGCTCACCCGACCCTCGTGAGCGGTCCGAGCAGCGGCAGCGTCGGCGGGCCGAGGATCGAGCGGCGGCCGAGGACGGTCTGGCCGGCGACGGCGCGCTCGAACGCGCCGGTCGGGCCGATCATGGTGGACAGGCCGAGGTGGGCGCCGTGGCCGATCCGCAGCCCGGCCTCGACGGTGCAGAGGTCGTAGGCGGTGTGGGCGGGACGCTCGGTGTCGAGCACGTGCCGGACGACGTCCTCCGCCTCCGCGCTCAGCGGCATCGGCACCAGGACGGTGAACCGGTGCGCGTGCCCGGCGTACGACGCGGACAGCCCGCGCAGCCGGAAGTGCTCCAGGATCACCGGCATCGGCAGCGCCGCGGCCGGGTCGCCGGCCCGCTCCCCGGCGAGGTAGAGCTGGAGGTAGCGGCCGAGGGCTCCGAGGGTGCCGCGCATCCGATACAGGGGCGCGATCTCCGCGACCAGCTGGCGGCGCGCGGCCTCGGCCCACCGGTCGTCGAGGACGAGCCCGAGGAAGGACGCGAGCCAGTCCAGCGCCTCGGCCGGCGTCCCGTGCGGGTCGAGGAGGATGTCACGGCAGCGCGCGCGCAGGTCGAGGTCGTGGAGGACGCCGTCGACGGTCGCGAGGTAGCGCTGCAGGAAGTCCGCCTGCGCCGGGTCCGCCGAGAACACCCCCGGCAGCCGCCGCATCAGGTGGTGGGCGGTGTGCTCGACCCGCAGCTCGTGCACGCGCGGCGTGCGGCGCTCGTTGCCGGTGAGCGCGACGGTCACCCACAGGTAGCGCCCGGGCGGCGCCATCGCCGGCGCCTCGAAGGTCGCGTAGCAGGAATCGCCCTGCCACCAGGGCGTGACCGGGTCGGGACGGCGGTGCAGCGGCTCGATCGCGTTGCCCGGGTGGAACACGAGGGGCGCGGCGTCGGGCTCCTCGGCGGTGGCGGTGGCGATGGACAGCGCCGTCCCGTCCGGCACCGATGCCTCGATGAGGACGCGACCCCAGCGGTTGCGAGGGGTCCCGCTGTCGAGGCGGTAGGTCGCGCACCCGCCGCGCAGCGCATAGGTGACGCGCACCCGGGCAGCGAGCCGGAATCCGGCCGCGGTGAAGTACCCGATCCGGCCGTCGCCGGTGACGCAGATGCCGCCCCCGTCGTAGCCGGTCGCGTCGAGGGGATGCTCGGGGCGCCAGTCCGCCGGCCCGGGCACGAACCGCCGTAGCAGCGCGCTCTCCCCCGGCCCGACGGCGCAGGGCGCGACGACCACGACGCCGTCCGGGTCGACGAGCAGGTCGGACGCGCCGCCGACGGCCAGCGGCGGGCGGCCGTCGGCGACCAGCCAGCTCTCCCCCGCAGCGTCGGTGGCGAGGACGACGGGCGTCCCGTCGTCCAGGACGGCGACCCGCCGCGCGACCGCGCCCGGCGGCAGCGTGAGCGGCACGTCCGTGGGCTCGCCGAGGGCCGAGAACCGCACCAGTCCGGCCGGTCCGAGCGCCGCGTAGACGAGTCCGCCGCGGGCGGCGAGCCCCGAGGCCACGCCGTGGAGCTGGATCCGGCGCAGCACCCGCCGCCCCCACAGGTCGATCACGATGACGGCCCGGGCAGCCCCGTCGGCGAGGAACATCCGGTCCTGCCCGTCGATCGCGATGCCGACCGGATCCAGCAGCGGCGCGGACGTGGCCGCCACGAAGTCGCCGCGCGACACGACCGGAGCCGGGGTTCCGCCCAGGAAGAGGGTCGGCTCGGGCAGCCGGGCATAGTCGAGTCCGCGATCCGTCGGGCCGACCACGAGCCGCTCGACGACCCCGTCGACCAGCCGGTGGATCCGGCACATCCGGTCGACGGCCAGGCCGCGCGCCGTACAGCCTCCGGGCGGGCTGGGCGGCGCCGGTGCGACGCTCCAGGCCAGCGTCAGCGCGCCGGTGCCGTCGACCGACGTGTCGGTGAGGACGCAGCGCTGCCACGCGTCCGGTCCCACGAGCGAGGCCGGACGTCCCTGCAGCGCGAGCGCGTCCACGTCAGCACACCTCCAGCGGCGACCGCACCGGTACGGCGGGCCCGGTCGGCGTCGGCGGGTCGACCACCTGCCCGGGCGGGAGCGCCTCGCCCTGGACGACCGTGACGGCCACCAGCTCGGGCACCTCCCACGCCTCGAGGTCGATCGACCGCGACAGCGGCTCGGACCAGACGCCGGGTGCGGTCTCCTCGGCGAGCCGGATGCCGACCAGGCAGCCGCTGCCCGGCATCGGCGACGGGGTCAGGTACTCCACGCCCTCGACCTGCAGCGCCGCCGCCTCCAGCTCGGGCGCGAACACGCGACGGCCGAGGGGCCACCCCCGCCCCGCCGGTCCGTACGGCGGGAGCGGCGCGAGCAGCTGTCGGAGCACCCGCTCGACCCAGCGTCGTACCGCCTCGGCGCCGTGGCCCGGCAGCACCGTGACGCCCACCGACACCGCGATCCGCCGGTAGGTCGGGGGGATCACGTGCAGCTCGGTGGTGACCAGCCGCCGGCAGTCGAGGTAGCGGCAGACCTGGTCGAGCAGCACCCGGTCGGGCCGCGGCGCGGTCGGGTGGGCGACGTCGACCCGGGGCCAGACGACCACCGACACGACCCCGGGGGCGGTCTCGTGCGGCGTCAGCGGGTGGAAGAGCGGCAGCACCTCGGCCCGCGCGACGCCGGCCCGCTCCGCCAGCTCGCGGAAGTCGGAGGCGGTCACGGCACGGTCACGGGTGCGGAACTCCGCGGGAATGCGGGCCATCGCGTCCGGCAGCCGCTCGGCGTCGGCGCCGCCGCGCATCGGCAGGTCGTTGACCACGGTCGCCTTCGGGCAGTCCGGCGCGGCCTTGATCGCCAGCGGACCGACATTGCCCGCGGCGCCGCCGCCGCTGCGGTAGGAACGCACCCGGATCCGCTCTCCCACCTGCCAGACCCGGCCGCGCCGGCCGTCGCCGCAGGAGACGGCACCGGACTCGCGGTCGACGACGACATGCCGGTCGTCGATGCCCGACGCGCGGAAGTCGTCGACGTGCTCCCACGTCACCCAGCGGCCCTGCTCCTCCACGTCGACGACCACATCGCCCAGGACGCCGGCATGGACCAGCGAGCGCGTCTGGCCGGGCTCCCCCGTGCCGACGCCGAGGAACTCCGCCGTCGAGGTCACCGACTGCTCGACCGCGGCCGCATTGACGACGACCGACTCGGCCGCCGGGATCGCACCGCCACCGGGGCGGAACACGCGCAGCCACGCGACGATCGTCCGCTGCAGCTCGGTGTCCTCGACCAGAGGCGGCTGGTCGCCGGCGCCGAGCGCCTCCGGGTCGGCGGGAACGTAGACGCCGATGTCGCTCAGGTCGGCCGGCAGCCGCAGCTCGACGACGCCCGGCCCCGTGAGCCCGGCAGTCGTGTCGCCGACGACGTCGAGCGCCCGCCAGATCGGGTCGGCTGTCGCGGGATCCGCCGCCCCCGCTACCGGTACGACGGTCGCGACCTGCCACTCCATCGGCGGCGACGGCGGCGCCTGCCCCTCGCCCGCGCACGGATCGAGCGCCCGCACCTGCATCGTCGGGACGTCGCTCTCGGGCACGAAGCCCAGCGTCACCCGGCCGCCGGCGAGCGCCGTCAGGTCGGGCAGCGCACTCGTCAGTGCGACATAGAGCGTGCCGTCGATCGACGTCGCCGGGTCGAGGACGTCGCCACCCGGCTTCATCGGCTCGTAGGCGCCCCAGCTGGTGCGGTAGGCACGGATCTCGGTCGTCGACGCGCCGACCGCGGCCGCCGCGCGGCCGACGTACTCGAGGGTCTCGCGGTCGAGTTCCTCGGTGACCGGCATCCGGATCGCGGCCCGCGCGCCGATCGGCCACGCGGTCACCTCCCGCAGCGTCTGGAAGGGCACGTCCCCCGCCAGCACGCGGGTGTGCTGCTCGACGAGCACGCCCGCCGGCTCCTTCGTCTCGAAGCGCACCAGCCCGGTCGCGGGGGTCGCCGGCAGCATCGGGATGCCGAGCAGGTCGAGGAAGGCGACCTTCGTCGCGTCGGGGATCTGGTTGAACCGGTAGAGGAGGTTCTCGCCCAGGAAGGCGAACAGCTCCAGCAGCGTGATGCCGGGATCGCTCGGGTTGTGGTCGGTCCACTCCGGCGCGAAGACCGGGATCCGGGCGACCAGCTCGTCGCGCAGCTGGGCGTAGGAGCGGTCGTCGAGCACGGGCGTGCGCAGCGGCATCTCAGACCTCCAGGTAGAACGGGTAGACGAGCGTCGCCTCGCTGCCGTCGAGCACGTGCTGGTAGCGGATCGCCAGGTGGATGAGCGAGGGGTCGTCGCCCGGGCTGGCGACGACCTGGTCGACCTTGATCCGCGGCTCGTACGCCGTGAGCGCGTCGGTCACCGCGCGCTCCAGCCGGCTGCGGGTCGCCACGGTGTTGGGCTCCATGAGGAACTGCCGCAACGGACAGCCGAAGCGCGGCCGCATGAGTCGCTCGCCGGGCTCGGTGCGCAGCACCAGCTCGATCGCCTGGCGCACCTTCTCCGCGCCGGAGCGGTACTGCACGTCGCCCCGCAGCAGGTCCGGGCGGACCGGGAACGCCGGGCCCCGGCCCAGGCGCCGCTCGACGACCGTCGGCTCGCTCATGGGTGCACCACCTCGTCGTACCGGACGCGGGCGGTGTAGGTCACCCCGCCCGCGAACACCGGGCTCGCCTCGAGCTCGGTCGCGCGGCCGTAGCCGTTGCGGATCGCCACCTGCAGCAGCGCGTTGGGCGAGAACAGCGGCGTGGCGCCGTCCATCAGGTGCGCGCCGACCTGCCAGGCCGGCGGCGTCGGCCCCAGCTCCGGGTCCACCGGGTCGAAGGCGTGCTTGAGCGCGTCGATCAGCTGGGCCGGGTCGGTGCCCGGCAGCACGTCGACGTCGACACCCGCCTTGAGCTTGATCTCCGGCGGTTGCACGTCGAGCGCCGCGCTGATCTCGCCCTCCACCTCGATCGAGGGCGGGATGCAGAACTTGAGCTTGAGCATCCACCACAGCCCGAACGCGAACATCACCACGGGCAGGAAGATGTTGAGCACGAAGAAGGCGATGATCGTGATCAGCGGGATCGAGAAGAAGCAGATCTGCGCCGGCCCCTTGCTCGCCCCCCTGGTCGGCGTCTTGCCGTCCTTGAGGAAGCGCAGCGTCGAGTTGGGCGGCGCGCTCATCCGCACCGAGGGCGGGGCGTCGCTCGCCTCGAGCTGGCGGAAGTCCGGGAGTCGCACCTCGGTCGGGCGCTGCGCGCAGCCCGCGGGGTCGTAGAAGGACGCGATCCGGAACGGCTGCGAGGCCTCCGACCAGACCAGGTCGCCGGGGCAGTCACCGTCCTTGGTGCGGGCGAAGACCCGGATCTCGTAGGTGTCCTCGTCGTTGAAGCGCGCCGCGCCGCGGTCGTCGACCTCGTCGCTGCTGGTCGGGACGACGGCGTAGTAGATCGTGCCGTCGTGCGCGGCATGGCCCGGATCGGTGGGATCGGGGGCGAGCCGCCGCATCGGGTAGGTGCGCTCGACGACCTCCTCGGGCGCGTCCGGCATCGCCACCCAGGCACCCATGCTGCCCTCTCCCAGCGGGGTCCAGCCCTCGGTGGTCTGCTCGATGCCGTTGCTCTCGGCCCAGGTGCGCAGCCGCCGGGTGTCGAGCTCGGCCTGCCGCGCCGCCGCCAGCAGCGCCGCCGGCCCCGACGCGACGCGGGCGCGCGCCTCGCTGCGGAACGGGTGCAGCACGCGCGACAGGTCGCGGGCGGCGGCGACGCCCGCCTTGGACTCGTTGAACTTGGCCTGCCGTACCAGGTGCGCCGCCTCGACCGCGAGCTCGGCGGGGACCTGCGCCCGGCGCCGCCGGACGACGAAGCCGACCTCGGCCACGCCGGCCGGGTCGACGCGCGGGAAGCCCGGCTGGTCGCAGTGCAGCTCGACGGCGACGACGTAGAAGCGCTGGTGCGCCGGCAGGAAGAGCTTGCGCATCCCGCTCGGGTGGGGCGTCAGCCGGGTGCTCGCGATCCATTTGCGCGTCGTCTTGCCGGGCACGGTGCCCTTGGGGATGGCGGTCACCTTCTGCAGGACGTCGACGGCCGGGTCGAACACCACCGATCGCTGCGGGTCGGCGAGGAAGTCCTTGACGAAGTCGGAGGTGACGAACTTGTGCAGCACCGGGCGCCCGGCCTCGGCGGCGCGCGCGGGGTCGGGGTGGGCGGCGAGGTCCCAGCGGTACCAGGGCGCCACCAGCCGCCAGGTGGACGTCGGCCGCACCGCGGTCGCGGCGGGCGTCGGCGTGGCCCCGGACGTCGTCGTGGACGTGGTCATGGTCGTGGTCGTGGTCATCGACGTGGTCGTGGTCATGGTCGTGGTCGTGGGCGTCATCGGGTCACCACACGTTCCCCGCACCCGGCGTGTACGACGGCGACACGACGCCCGCGTCCGCGATCAGCGTGGTGCACTCGACGATCCCGGTGAACCGGCTCATCGGCGCGTCGACGGTGACCATCGCGGCCGACACCTCGATCGTGCTGGCCGCCTCGATGCGGATCCCGCCCGCCATGTTCATGGTGATCGTGGATCCGCTCGCGCAGCGCACCTCGACGCTGCCCTGGCCGTCGTCGAGCACCAGGTGGTGCCCGCTCGGCGTCTCGACGGTGACCTTCACCGCGCCGGCCGTGTCGTCGAACTCGAGCCTGCTGCCCGCGCGGCTGCGGATCAGCCGCTTGTCGTTGCTGTTGCTGAACGACTCCGGCGCCGCCGCCTTTCCGTTCCACACCGCGCCCACGACGTACGGATGGTCGAGATAGCCGGCCTGGAAGCCCACCACCACGGTGGAGTCGACCTCGGGGAGCATCTGGAAGCCCTGGTCGTCGTCGGCGTACGGCGTGACGATCGTGGCCCACGCACGGGGCGGTCCGGAGCCGACGTCCGGCAGCCAGGGGAACTCGACCTCGATCCGCTGCCGGCCGTCCGGATCGCCCTGCAGCCCGGTCACCGTGGCCGGGTAGAGCCCGTGGAAGAGCTGACCCGGATGCTCGACGGCGTGCGCGCTCACGACGCCAGCTCCGGTCGCTCGGCGCGGAACCGGGTGCGGTAGCCGGTGGTCAGGTCATAGCTGTGCTGCGCGTAGGTGCACCGATAGCCCGCGCCCTCGAAGGGCCTGCCCACCCGGCGCAGGTCGAGCTTGGCGCCGGGCACGAGCTCGGGCGTGCCGCTCGTCGTCCCCTCGACGGTGACGAATCCCCTGGCCCGGCGGCGCATCTCGGCCTCCGCGTAGGCACGCGCGGTCGCGGAGGTGAGCGTGTCCCTCCGCGACCGCACGAGATCGGATTTGCTGAAGATGTCGCCGACGACGTCCGGCCCGAGCTTGCCGCCGCCGGCGACCTCGGCCTGCACGATCGCGACCTCGGCGTCGCCGGTGGCGGCCTCGACGGCCTTGTCGTCCCAGCCGCGGTAGGTCACCTTCGTGCGCTGGTGCGCGACGTCGGCCCGCAGCTCGGCGGCGATGAGCTCGTTGCCCTGCACCAGCGTGATCTCGGTGCCGGGGCGGTCGCCGCGCTCGGCGAGGTGGATCTTGTCGTCGTCGTCGGCCCACAGCTCGGCGTTGAGCCGCACCGCCCGCCCGCGCGCGAACGCCAGGTCGGACTCCTCCCACTGCTGCACGAGCGGGTTGGTCGGCCCGGTGACGCCGTGCGCCTCGAACGCGAGGCCGTGGGCCGAGGCCACCTCGCGGACGATGTCGGCGTCACTGAGGCTCTCGTAGCGGGCGGTGCGCTCGCTGATCCGCAGCTTCATCAGCGCGTCCTCGGCGTACAGGCTGACGATCGGCGGCCCGCCCTCGGTGAACCCGAGCTCGAGCGCCGACACGACGCCGTGGAAGATCTTCCGCTCCCCGCTGGGCGGGCCGATCGTGACGTCGAGCGTGCTGCCGAGGTGGACGATCTCGCCGTCCAGGTAGGAGAGATCGCCGGCGGAGCCGTCGCTCGCCGGACCGACCGCGTGCAGGTGGACCACGAGCGTGCGCAGCCCGAGCGTGCCCTCGCAGACGTCCATCCGGAGCAGGTCGCGGGCGAGCTCGCCGCGGTGGCGGTGGTCGACGGTGAAGATCGGGGCGTGCGAGGCGTAGGGGTGGGCGCCCGGCAGCGTGGTCAGCTCAGTCATCGATGCCCCCGGTCGCGGTGCGGGCCCGGTCGCGGGCGACCCGCTCGACGAGGGCGGCGACGCGCATCCGCTCCTCCCAGGCCGGCGTCTCCTGCTGGGCCGGCGCATCCGGTACGACGGGCGCGGCGGAGTGCACCTCCGACGTCACCTGTCCGATGTGGACGGTCATCCCAGGCTCCCCTCGACGTCGATGCCGGCCCGCAACGGCACGCCCGCACCGAAGGACGTCGCCCGCGCGTCGACGTGCGCCTCCGCTGACGCCGAGAACGCCCCCGACGCCGTGGCCGTGCCGCCGAAGCTCACGCGCGCCGCGTCGACGGCCGTGAGCGACAGCGTCGCCTGCTCCTGCGCGAACGCCAGCGTCGGCCCGCCCGCGGCCGAGAGCGCGAGACCCTGGTCGACACCGACCCCCGCCTCCAGTCCGAGCGAGGCGCCGACGGAGACGTCGAGACCGAGGTGGACGCCGGCGGAGACGCCCAGTCCGGCACCGGCGGACAGGTTGCTGTCGAAGCCGATCGTCATGCCCGCCTGCAGCTCGATGCCGCCGGAGACGTCGAGCGCGGCGCCGAGTCCCCGCCAGGCCTCGGGCGGCAGCCCGTTGCGCGCCATGAAGTCGGCCGCCGACTCGCCCGCCAGCGCGGCGGCCGCACGGTCGACCGGACCGTCGCTCGCGTCCTGGTTGGCGCCCGGGCCGGACTCCAGCGCCGCGAAGCGCGCGTCCTGCTCCTTGATCTGGACGCTCAGCTTGGAGCGCAGCGGCACGCCGTCCCGGGAGAAGAGGCTGAGCTCCTCGCTGAGGCTGTTCATGACGCCGGTCAGCTCGAAGGTGCCCCAGCGGAAGCGCACCCGCGGCGGCGCCTGCTTCGAGCTGGTGCCGCCGGGAAGCACGAACTGGCGCACCTTGTTGGTCCGCGTCCGTACGTCGACCGGGTTGCTGTTGGTGCCCTCCTCGGCCGTGTCGAACTGCAGGTCGAGGCTGAGCTGGGTGCTCGCGCTGCCGTTGTACTGCTGGGTCTGGCGCCCGCGCGACGTCCCGCCGTCGACGCTGTTGGTCATCTGCAGCTGCATCGTGGTCGGGTTGAACTGCACCGGGATGGTGTCGGTGGCCCGGTCGTTCTTGTCGAGCACCTGCAGCTCGGCCTTCACGAGCGCGCTCACGTCGTCCCCTCCAGGACGAGGCCCTCGTGCTGGAGGTGCAGCTCCTCGATGGCGACCTCACCGCTCTTGGCGTTGAGCGCCGGGCCGACGATCTTCGCCGGCAGCGCGCGCTGGAAGCGCCACACCGCCATCGTCGCGCCGGCCTGGTCCTGCACGCGGATCGTGCCGTTGTAGCGCCGCACCGGACGCACGCCCGCGACCACGTCCTGCAGCCACTGCCACATCTCCGACTCGGCGTCGCCGCCCGACGGACCGAACATGCCGCGCTTGCACACCAGCGGCTGGTACTTCGCCCGGCCGATCCACCGCACCGCGCCGTCGTTGCGGCCGCCCTCGGCGTACTCGCCGACGTCCATCTCGACCTCGAGGCCCGACACCTCCTGGAAGCCGCCGTCGCCCAGCTGCTGCGGGCCGTCGCCGGTCGCCCGGTCGAAGGTCACCTCGAACCGGAACGTCGTCAGCAGCCTGTCGTCGCGCGCCACGTCTCCCAGGTTCGGGGCGGGACGTCACGTGTGCGTCACCGATCGCGCGCCGCACGGTGACGGCCGCGTGACGTGCTCCGAGCAGGCTCGCCGCATGCGCCCGCTCGATCGCGCCGCCGCCGAGCGTGAGGCCGACGAGGCGGCCCACCGCCTGCGCGCACGGCGTACGCCGGCCGCGGTGCTCCGCGACGGCCCCGTGCCCGAGGCGGTGCGCGCGCCGGTCGAGGAGCTGACCGGCGCCGACCTCTCGCACGTCCGCTTCGACACCCACACCGACCCGTACACGGTGGCGGGACCCGACGGACTCGTCGCGGCGACCGACGGCGACACCGTCTACACCGGCCTCACCCACGCGATCGGCGACAGCCCGCTGGCCGGCCAGGTGGTCGCCCACGAGCTGGTCCACACCGCGCAGCTCAGCCAGGCGCCCGGCGGGAGGCGCCCCACGCACGGGGTCGCGCCGCTCAAGCTCGGCTTCTGCGGCGGCGGGTCCAAGGACCGGTTCGCGCTGCTGCGCTCGGGCAACCCGCTGACCGCGGCCGACGCGAAGTCCATCGTCTCCGCGTACGGCAAGCTCGGCGAGGCCGATCGCGACAAGGTCGTCGCCGAGTTCCACAAGACCGGCGACGCCCACAGCGGCATCCAGCGCCTGCTCGCCGCGCTCTCCCCCGCCGACCTCGAGGCCAGCCGCGACCTCGTCTCCGACCTGCAGGACCGGGTGCAGCGGCTCGCCGTCGAGGCCCGGGCCGGCAAGTCCCTGGCTCAGCTCGGCGCCGACGAGGGCGCGGCGATGAAGAAGGAGGCCGAGGCCGCGGCGCTCGCGCAGGCACAGGCCGACGCCGCCGCCAAGGGCCTGCCGCCACCGGCGACCGTCGGCGCGGGCGACGTCTCCAAGGCCCACGACGAGGAAACCAAGAAGACCAGCCCGATCCCCGCGACGGTCGTCAACGCGTGGGACGCGCTGAGCGCGGCCGACCAGTCCTCGTGGAACGCACGCGCCGCCGCCGTCATCGCCAAGGTCGTCACGGCCTGCAACAAGCTCGCGCCCGACCTCAAGGTCACCGCCGCCAACCTCACGTGGGCCCCACGCGAGGTGGCGGCCTTCGGAGCCAACGTCTACGCCTTCTCGGGCGACCCGATCAGCTTCGGGATGAGCTTCGTCGAGACCGCCGAGTCCGACCCCGAGTACGTCGTCCGGACCGTCGTGCACGAGCTCGCCGGCCACCCGTCGTTCGTCAAGCGCTACCAGAGCGCGGAGGCCGTCATCTACGCCGAGGCGCACAAGGCCGAGCCGTCGCTCGGCGCACCCTGGGACACCTCCGAGGAGAAGAACACCTTCGGCTACATCGGCACCGAGATCTACGCGGCCCTGCGTGAGGTGCCCTTCGAGAAGCCGCTGTCGGCGGCCGACGCCGCGAAGGGCCTGGTCACCGGCATCACCCCGGCCGACAACATCGACAACAAGATCAGCCTGGTGAAGACGAAGTTCACCCTCCCGACCGGCATCGCGATCGTGCAGGGTCTCTACGAGCGCTTCCGGATCGACCCGCGGGTGACGTCGGCCGCGCTCGCCCTCTTCGTGACGAAGGTCGAGAAGTACTTCGGGAAGGTGCTGAAGACATGAGCGAGATGACCGTCGAGCACGCCGTCGCGCTGCTGCGCAGCACGCATCCGCCGGACATCGAGGCGGCCGAGAGCTGGTTGACCGCCCACCCAGAGGCCGCCGTACCGGCCCTGGTGGAGGCGCTGCACACGCCGTCGGCGCAGGCTGCCGCGGTGCTGCTCGGCGCGATCGGGGACGACGGCCAGATCGCCGCCCTCGTCGCGGCTCACCGCCGCGGCGGTGAGGGCCTGCGCAGCGCCGTCGAGCGCGGCCTGCGGCGCAACGGTTCCGCGGCGGCACTCGCCGCGCTGCGCTCGCTCGACGACCCGGCGGATGGGTAGGGTCGCCATCGTGAGCGATGCCGGCTACGCCGCCAGCGAGCGCGACTTCTTCCGCGGTCGCGTCGACCTCGCGTTCACCGGACCGCTCCCGGCGGCCTGGGAGGCCCGCAAGGCCGCCCTCGACGCGATCTCCGCCGCGCAGTGGGCAGCGGGCGCCGACCCGCGCGATCCCGGCCTGGCCGACTCGGTCCGCGATCTCGGCCAGCTCGGCGTCGTCCTGCTCGAGTCGCTGCGCGGCCGCTCGGCGGAGGTGCCCTACCGCGGCGACCTCCTCACCGCGCCGCCCGGCCTGAGCCCCGGCGAGCTCGACGCCGGCCTGTGGGCACGCTGCCTGCTCGCCGCCACCGCCGCGCAGGACGCGGCCGCCGCCGTCCGGCTCTCGCGGGTGCGCTTCGACGCGTTCGTGCCCGGCGGCGCGCCCGGCCAGGCCGACCTGGCCCGCGCGATCGCCACGATCTGGGTCGGCGACGGCGACATCGGCGGGGCCGTCGTCGCCGCGCTCGAGCAGACCGACCCCGACCGGCTGTCCGGGCACGATGCCGACGCGGCGCTCGACCTCGTGGTCCCGCAGGCCGCCGTCCTCGACCGGATGGCGTCCGGCGAGCCCGCCGACGCACTGCTGGTCGAGGCCGCCGACGACTACGCCGCCCACTGGTCAGGCCACACGCCCGAGGTGTTCCTCGACATCGAGCTGTGCGGCATCGCCGTGCTGGCCCGGCTGCTCGGGCGCGCCGGCGACGTGCGGCACGCCGTCCTCGCGCCGGCGCTGACGGCGGCCGACCCGGCGCGCATCATCGCCTGCCCGGTGTGCGCCGAGCCCTTCGACGAGGCCGAGCGCACCTGCGTGTGGTGCGCGAGCGACCTCACCGCCGACGCGCCCCTCGAGCTCGCGCTCGACGACTGGCTCGGCGACCTGCTCGGCGGGCGCCGGGTGCCGTGCGGGCACTGCGGCGCGCTGCGGCACCCGCTCGCGGTGCGCTGCTGGTCCTGCGGCGAGCGCTGAGCCCGCCGAGGCCCGTCACGGCGTGACGGTCGTCGTGGTCGTCGGCGTGGTGGCCGCCGGAGTGATGTCGAACTCCCGGATCGAGATGTCGTTGAGCTGCGAGCTCAGACCCGTGCCCGATGCCGCCGGCACCGACTCGATCGGCGCCGAGACGTGCATGTAGTGCACGCTGCCCGGCGCGGTCCGCGCCGCGGTCTCGACCTGCGAGGCCACCTTGCGCCCGAGCCCCGGCGTGCGCTGCATATTGGTCAGGATGTCGGCGAAGTACGGCGTGCTCCCCTGCTCCGCGCGCGGCCCGGAGCCGGGCCCGGTCGGCCCCGCGACCCGGCGCGACCCCAGGTCGCTGGCGCCGCCCTTGGCCTCCACGACCACCCAGATCGTCTGGTCGCCGCGCCGGCACTCCCAGATCTGGTCGAAGTCGCCGGAGCGCGACACCGCCGTGCCCGACGGATAGCGCAGGGCCGGGCGCGGCGGACCGGGATAGGCCCGGTTGACCCACATCGAGGCCGCGTGCTCGCCGATCTGCCGGCTGGCGTCGACCATCCGGTAGAGCGCCCGGTTGGCGGCCTCGGTGTCGGGAGGGATCCGCGACTTGGCCAGGTCGCGCTCGCGGCGGGCGGCGTCGCGCTCCGCGAGCAGCGCCGACGTCCGGTTGCGGTCGGCCTCGCTGATGTTGATCCGGTCCGAGCCCGACGGATGCATCCGCTCCTCGGTGCCCCGGTAGCGCGCCGCGACCTCGACCCGGTCCTGGCTGATGTCGACCAGCCGGCCGGTGTCGGGGTTGAGCCGTCGGCGCAGCAGGTAGCGCTGGGCCAGGTCGGCGTCGTCGAGGCTGGACTCCGGATAGCGCGCCTTGTAGCTGCGGATGAAGTCCTCCTGCGACAGCGTGTACCAGGCCGGCGGCACCTCCGAGCTCGGCACCAGCCGCTTCGCGAACAGGTCGGGCCGGGTGTCGAGCTGCGGGTCGACGTCGCCGAGGTGCGTCGGGTGCTCGGACTCGACCCGCGCGCGCACCGGCACCAGCTCGGCCCGGCGGATCTGGAGGTTGTCGAGGGTCTGGTAGGCGTTGTCGATCAGCGCGGCGGTGACCTCCGGGGAGGCCGCGCCCTGCGCCGGCGGGTTGGCGACGTCGGCCTGGAGCCGCGAGATGAGGCGGCGCTGGCCGTCGATCTCGAGGTCGAGGCGGGCCTCGTGGGCGCGCAGCCGCTCGACCGGGGACGCCGTGGCCCACCGGCCGCTGACGTCGGTGAACGTCTGCGCGGCCTGCCGCGTGCGCAGCAGCTGGGCCTCCGCCGCCCGGTCGCCGCCGGCCATCGCCCGCACCTGGCCCACGCTCTGGTCGGCGAGCGCCAGCTGCTCGAGGTGGATCGCCTCCTCGCGCATGGCGGAGGGGTGGATGCCGTCGACCACCTCGACCTGCCAGTGCCCGCCGACGCGGGTCACCCGCGTCATGCCGATCGACGAGCCGATCTGGTCGGGGTCGACCAGCACCACCCGGACCGGGTTCCGCTCGCCGGTCGCGCCGAGGTGGCGCTGGAGCTCGGCCTCGTACTCCGCCGCGGTGGCCCGGCCGGGCACCAGCACCTCCCCTCCGGCCTGGATGAACCGCGGCCGGGCGCTGTTGAGAGCGGTGTCGAGCTCGTGCAGGTTGCCGCGGATGCCGACATAGCTGAGCCCGGTCGTGACGCCGAACTGCCCGATCGCCAGGGCGTAGGCCCGCAGCTTGTCGCCGTCGGACATCGCCGAGTTCGCGATATTGCTGAGCGTGTGGACCAGCTCCTGGCCCGAGAGCACGACCTGGACGCTGTCGGCGCCGACCTGGGCCATGGTGAGCACCCGGAGGGAGGACGCGAACGGCGTCACCCGCCCGACCGCGCCCGCAGCCTCGAGCGCCTCCCCGGCGAGCAGCATCCGGGCCGCGGTGACGGTCTTCAGGCCGGCCGCCGCGCCACCGGCGAGACTGCCGACGATCTGTGCCAGCCCCAGCACGATGCGGCCACCGGTGAGCCGGCCCTGGTCGGACGCGTGCACCATCCCGGCGACGGCGCCGACCACCCCGGCCGTGGCGGACAGCCCCCACAGCATCGGTACGACGACCGCCGCGGCGCCGCCGGTCAGCACCGCGCCCGCGAGCAGCGCCGCCCCGGCGAGGCCGAGCGCGATCCAGGAGGCGACGTCCTCGATCTCCCACGGCTCGGTCGTGCGCACCACGCCGGAGCGCCCGGTCGGGCCGGCCAGGACGTACTGGATCATCCCCTTGGGGAAGCGCTGCTTGTCGTTGAGCTGATCGAAGAGCTCGGGCGGCGGCTCGGTCTGCCCGGCGGTGAACGGTGCGCGCAGGACGCCGATGCTGTCGGGCCGCGACGGGTAGGTCAGGTCCTGCAGCATCCACTGCGACCCTTCCTTCCAGTAGTACAGCCGCAGCGGGACGTTGCCGGGCGAGCCGGTGCGGATGAACTCCGGCGCGGAGTGGAAGACCGCGATCGCGCGCTTGAGGCCGGGCTTGTCGACGAGCTGGTCCTGCAGCGCCGACAGCTGCTGGAGGCCCTCGATCCGGTCCGCCTGCTCGGTCATCCCGCGGGCGCGGTAGCGCGCGCCGACCCAGCTCGCGACCCGCTGGCCGAGGTCCTTGATCAGCCGGCCCGCGCCCACCAGGTCGTGCGCCGCGAGCGCGTCGGCGATCCGCTTCGCCACCCGCTCCGTGTTCGTGAAGTCGGCGGAGACGTAGCCCGTGTACTGGTTGCTGACGCTGTCGAAGGTGTCGCCCCTCGCATGCTGGTGCGTCTCGTGTGTGGCCGAGGCGGTCTCCGCGGTCCAGGTCGCGTCGAAGGCGAGCGCCGCGGCATGGGCGGCCTCGAGCGCCTGCTGGCGCCCGCTCTCGGGCGCGGCCAGCGCCGCGAGGTAGGTGTCGATCAGGTGGTCGAAGGACTGGGACGCCGTCGCGGAGAAGACCCCGGCGGTCGCCGCCTCCCGGCGCAGCGAGGTGAGGACGGCCTGCTGTCGGATCACGTCGGTCGCGAGATCGGGCACCTGCGCGGCCAGGCTGAGGCCCTCGGGGGTGGCCGCGGCCGAGATGACGTCCATCTCGTCGGTGAGGTTCTGGCCCTCGGCCGTGTAGTTGCCCTGCCGGACCTCGCGCTGCGACCGGCCGTAGGTGCGGGCGCCGGTGCCGTCGGTGACCGTCAGGACGAGCCGGCGCTGGTTGCCCGGCCCGCGCTGGGTGGCGCCGTACTCGTAGTTCGTGGTCGGCGTGACCTGCTCGAAGAGCCGGATGTCGGGCCGTCCGTCGCCGTTGAGGTCGATCGCCAGCTCCGGCCCGCGCGCGCTGACCACGCGGACGTCGAGCGGCCCGACGGTCTCGACGTCGATCGCCTCGGTGCCGGCTGCCTCGCCGCCGGCCAACGGGCTGACGCCCATCCGCACTCGGTTGGAAGTCTGCTCCGGCTTGTAGAACGTGAGCCGGTAGTTGTCGGCGAAGCGGCCCATCGTGATGTCGAGCGCCCAGACCGAGCCCGCCTGCTGGGGCGTGCCGGGCAGGAACACCGGGAACACGTCGGCGGGGTCGCGCGGGAAGGAGAAGCTCTGCGGGGCGAGCTGGCGATGCCGGTTGCCGTAGTCGTCGGCGAGGTCGATGGTGACCTGGTAGTCGGCGCGGGGACCGTCCGGCGACGGCGGCGCGATGAACATCGACGCGAACGCCTGCCCGACGGAGCCGGTCGCCTGGATCTCGGTCGGCTGGTGGCCGTCCGTGCGCTGCACCAGCTTGGGCGACAGCGAGTTGTCGAACGTCCGGCCGCCGCTGATGTCGAACGACCGGGTGATCGGCTGCGTGGTCAGGTTCGCGTGCTCGGTGGTGTTGCTGAGCCGCTGGGCGGTGACGTCGATCGTCTGCGGATCGCTGAACGTGCTGCCCGGGCCGGGCCGGAGCGTCAGGTCGAGCTCCGCGGACTGGTCGCCGTCGCCGTCGATGATCGCGTGCCGAGCACCGCCGCCGCCGTGGACGATGTCGAACATCCCGAGGTCGTCCACCGTCTCCTGCCGCGACCCGGCGTACGTCGGCGACGGCGTGGTCGGAGCCTCGCCGGTCCGCGAGCTCGCCCACTCCGGGTCCTCGCCGCACCGCTGCAGCCGCAGGCCGAGACCACGGGTCAGCGGCGGCGCGCCCTGGGCCGCGACCGGCTGCGGGTCGATGCCCCGCGCGCGGATCTCGTCGTGATGCCGCCCCGACCGAGCCAGGACGGCGGCCGCCGCGCGGTGCGCCTCGTGCTCCGCGCCGGCCGGTCCGGGCGGCGCCGTCTCTGCGGTCGCTCCCCCGCCGTCCTGTCGCGCCCCCTGCTGGACGACGTGCGCGAGCTCGTGCGCCAGGATCGCGTCACCGGTCAGCGTCCCGGGCCGCACCGACGACGCGAGCGCGATCCGGTCGCCCTCGGCCGTGGCCAGCGCGCCGTGCCCGCGCACATGGGCGTCGGCGAGCGGCCCGGTGTGCACGCGGACACCGGCCAGGCTCGCGCCGTACGCCGCCTCGGCACTCGCCCGCAGCTCGGCCGACACCGGCTCGCCGTCCCCGAGGCGCTTGCGCTCCTCCGGCTCGGCACGGGGCGTCGGCGGCGCGTGCACGTCAGCGCCTAGGACGAGGCAGCGACCCGGACGCTGTCACTGGTCAGTGCGATCTCGATGACGACGTACTCCACCGGCTCGACCGGCGCGACCCCCACCAGACAGACCAGGCGCCCGCTGTCGAGGTCGTTCTGGGTCATCGTGGTCCGGTCGCAGCGCACGAAGAAGGCCTCCTTCGTGGTCGCGCCGCGGAAGGCGCCCGCCTCGAAGAACCGAGTCAGCAGGTCGTGGACCAGGCGGCGCACCTCCGCCCAGAGGTCGGGGCCGTTGGGCTCGAAGACCGCCCACGTCATCTGCCGCTCGAGCGTCAGCCGCAGCACCGTCATCAGCCGGACGACGCTCAGCTGCCGCAGCTCGCCCACCCGCGACAGCGTGCGCGCGCCGGTGAGCCGGATCCCGTCGCGCTCGGGCACGAAGACGTCGACGCCCGCCACGTGCAGGGCGTCGTGCTGCCCGGGCAGCACCTCGTCGGCGACGCGGACGGCGCCCACGGCGATCGCGTTGGCCGGGCCGTGCTGGACGCCGAGCCGGAGCTCGCGGTCGGCGATGACCGCCGCGGCGAAGGCCGACGGGTTGATCCGGACCAGCGCGTCGCGGTGGTCGGTGGGCGTCGCGACGTCGAGCCACGGGTGGTAGGCGGCCGCGTAGGCGCTGTCGAAGTCGTTGCGCCACGCGAGGATCTGCCGCTGCGCCAGGCCGGTCGGTACGTCGAGCAGCACGGTCAGGTCGCGGCGCTGCTCGGCCCAGGCGACCAGGTCCTGCTGGGCGCGCACGATCACCGCCAGCTCGGCGGGCATCCGCGGGTCGAGCCGGAGGCCGTCGAGGCCGGGCTCCGCCGGCGGCGGCGGTACGGCGGGCGGGTCCTCGACGTGCACGTCGAAGTCCGGGCCGCACATGCTCGGCGGGTCGGACACGTCGTCCAGCGGGGCGAGTGGCAACGGGTCGTAGAGGTCCGGCGCGAGCACCAGCCCGATGTCGTCGCGGTCGGCCAGGCACTGCACGCCGTCGCCGGGCAACTCGTCGCCATTCACCCACCCCGGGTCGAAGAAGTCGGCGGTGGTGATGTCCTGCCAGCGGTCAACGCCGCCGGTCATGTGGTCGACGACGACGCCCAGCTCACTGCTGTGGAGCGGGACGTCGGCGAGCGTGAGGTCGGTGACGGTCACCGCCGACGCGGTCCACTCCGGCGCCGGCCACACCAGCGCCGACTCGTCGATCACCGCGCGGCTCAGCCAGCGCGGGTGGTCGGCGCGCAGGCCGAGGTCGGCGAGCTCCTCGCGGCGCGGGTAGTCGCGGTCGTCGTCGCGCACCTCCAGCCGGGCGGTGACCACCTCGATCGCGGACGGGGCCTGCGACGCCGCCGCCGAGAGCGTGAGCACGCGGTGCACCCGCGGCCCGGTCGTGTCGGCCTGCTCGAGCGACAGGTCGACCCACGCGAGCTCGCCCGCGCCCGTGGCCGTCGTCAGCCGCAGCAGCGAGCCCTGCGGCACCCACTCGCGTCGGTCGACGACCAGCTCGGTCGTCGTCGCGCCGCGCAGCGTCACCGGCCGGGTGTCGAACCGCAGCGTCGCGCGCAGCCCGTTGCCCCAGCGACCCTCGTCGCGCGCCTGCAGCACGACGTCGCCCAGCCGGCCCTGCGCGCAGCCGGCGGCGTCGGCCACCGGATCGCCGTACGCATGGACGATGCGGACCACATAGGCGAGCCGGCCGCCCCCGGCGAAGAAGGCCGACACGGCGTAGGGCAGCCGCCCGGGGCCGTCGTACCCGCCGAAGAGCCGGCGGTACTCGTCCCAGCTGGTCACCGCCACCGCCTGCGACCGTCGCCGCGGCGCGGTCGCCAGCCAGCTGGCGACGTCCGCGTCCGCCGCCAGCGGTACGGCGGGCAGCCGGGCCGGTCCCCGTGGCGCGACGCCGAGGAAGGCCGCGACGTCGCGCGGCACGCCGACGAGGGTGCGCACCGGATCGGGCGCGACGAACCGGATCCCGGGCGCGCCCAGCGGTCCCAGGGGCGAGGCGACGGAGGTCATCGATCAGGTCCGGATCAGGCGTAGTCGATGCCCTCGTGGCAGAGCACGAGCTCCTCCATGGCCACCTCGGTGCCGCCCTTCGCGGCGAGCGTCGGCCCGGTGTACTTCTTCGGCTGCGCCTTGTTGAGCTTCCAGGTGCCGACCGGCTTGCGGGCCTCGTCGAGCAGCGTGATCGTCACCGGCCGCGGGTCGATCTGGCCCTGCCGGACGCCCTTGAGCCACGCGAACAGGTCGGCCGAGCCGATCAGGCCGCGCTTGAGGGTGACGTCCTCGACGGTGAAGGTGTTCTGCACCTTGCGGACCGTGTTGACCTTCTCGTTGCCGTTGCGGTACTCGGCGTACTTGACCTCGAAGCCGAGGCCGCTGACGTCGCTGAAGCCGCCGACGATCTGGCCTTCGTCGCCGGTGCCCTGGGCGCCGCCGAGGGAGACCAGGAAGTTGAAGGCACCGTAGGGGTTGTCACGCTGGACGGGCATCGGTCAGCTCCTCACTGGGATGTGTCTGGGTTGTCGGGTCGGATCAGGCGCGGGCGTCGGCGGTCCACTGGCCGATCCGGAAGACGACGAACTCCGCCGGCCGGGTGGGCGCGACGCCGATCAGGCAGATCAGCCGCCCGTTGTCGAGATCGTTCTGCGTCATCGTGGTGCGGTCGCAGCGCACGAAGTAGGCCTCCTCGGGCGTTGCGCCCAGCAGCGCGCCGTTGAGCCACTGCACGTAGAGGAAGTCCTCGACGGTCTGCCGGATGTTGGCCCACAGCCGGTCGTTGTTGGGCTCGAACACCGCCCACTGCATGGCCTTGTCGATGGAGTGCTCGAGGTAGATGAAGAGCCGGCGGACGTTGACGTAGCGCCACTCCGGGTCGGACGACATGGTCCGCGCGCCCCACACCCGGCTGCCGCGGCCCTCGAAGAAGCGCAGCGCGTTGATGCCCTCGGGGTTGAGGACGTCGTTGCGCGCGCGGTTGATGTTGGCCTCGAAGCGGGTCAGGCCGAGCACCACCTCGTTGGCCGGCGCCTTGTAGACGCCGCGGGTCACGTCGCTGCGCGCGTAGATGCCGGTGACGAAGCCCGACGGCGGCAGCATCATCCGCCGCGGCGGCGCGCCCTGGCCGGCGCCCGGCGACGGGTCGAGGATCTCGATCCACGGGTGGTAGATCGCGGCCCGCGTCGAGTCGAACTTCCCCCGGAACTCGCGGACCTCGGTCATCGACGACCCGGCCGGCGCGTCGACGACGGCGATCCGGTAGCGCATCCGCTCGGCGTGGCCGATCAGCCGGTCGGCCGCTTGCTCGCAGCGGGTCAGGTCGTCGTACGTGCCGCCGTCGGGGAGCGCGACGATCGCGATGTCGTCGACCTCGCCCAGGGCCTCCAGGCCGGTCGCCTTGACCTCGGCGTGGTCGGGGTCGGCGGGCAGGCCGAGCAGGTCGTCGGGCTGGGCGATCGCGCCGTCGGTCCCCTGCGCCAGCCGACTGCCCTCGGCGGGCGTCACCAGCGCCAGCATCAGCGCGACCGCCCGGCCCACGGTGTCCGGGGCGGCGGTCTTGAGCCAGAGCACGCAGTTCTCGTCCTCGGGGTCGCTCTGCTCCATCACCCGGCCGATCCAGCGCCGCTGCGCGGGATGGCAGGCCAGCTCGTCGTACACGTCGAGGCGGCCGTCGGCCGCGCCGATCCGCACCTGCAGCACCACCTCCTTGACCGTCGAGTGCGAGGCGACGGCGACCGGGTTGCCGTTGACGTCGACGAAGCGCTGCAGGGGCAGGCCGTTGGCGTCGACCGTCGTCCGGTCGACGTCGACGACCGCGAGCTGCGCCGGGACGAGCGGCGCACCGGCCGCGGGCGGCGTGCCGCCGGGCGCGGTGATCTCGACGACCGCGCCGTGGCGCAGGCCGCGGGCCTGCGGACCGAAGCCCGGCGACACGGTGTGGTCGTAGCAGCTGTTGCCCTTCCGGACCGGCAGCACGGTCAGCAGCACGTTGCCGTAGCGGCCCGGCCAGCGCGCCTGCCACGACGCCGAGTCCCCGCCACCGAAGGTCAGGTCGAGCCGGGCGATGCCGTCGGTCGCACCCGGCACGAAGACGCGCGTGATGTAGAGCCGGCTGCCGCCGTTGAGGAAGAACGCCCGCGCCGCGTGGGCGACGAACGCATCGCGCTCGGTGGGCACGCCGCCGTCGTCGACGAGGACGGGGTCGAGGCCGCCGTACACCCGCTCGAACTCGGTGAAGCTGGTGATCAGCCGGGGCTCGGTGGCCGACGGGCCGCCCGTGAACTGGACCGGGCCGTAGGCCGTCATGCCGGCGTAGCCGGTGGTGCTGGTGGGCACCCCCTCGATCGACTTCGAGCGGAAGCTCACCTCTTCGACGTACACGCCGGGGGCCAGGTACTCGGGCATGTCAACGCTCCTGTGGTTGTCGGGTCAGGCGATCGTGAGGACGACCGACGTCTGCCGGCCGTGCCGCAGGGACAGCGGGCCGGCGGGGCTCAGCGGCGCACGGTCGAGGAAGGTGGGGATGAAGCGGCGGCCGGTGAGGGTCGCCTCGGTGGCGGGCGTCCGCGACGGGACGACGGTCTCGAGCGGCAGGTCCCAGAGCGGGTCGACGCGGGCGAGGTCCGGATCGGAGGCGGGCGGCACGGGCGGCGGGTCCGGCCGGCTGACCGTCAGCTCGACGACCATCGGGTCGACGGGCACCGTCAGCGCTCCGCGGGCGGGCCGCAGCACCAGCACGAACTCGCCGCGGTCGTCGCCGTGCGCCCAGCCGATCTCCGCCCCGGTCGGCGTCACCGCGCGCACCCGGGCCCAGCGGACCGGCTGCGGCACTCCCCCGACCTGGCGGACGACGTGCCCGCGCAGCACGGTCGCCCCGGACGTCAGCGGCGCGGCCGCGCCCGGGAACAGATCCACCGGGAAGCTGCGGCGCCACGCGGGATCGGGCACCAGGTGGGGGCCGACCGCACCCACCACCGTGGCCTCGTCGGGGATCGGGATCTCCAGCCGGCGCGGGACGTAGCGGCGCTGCCGGTCGACGAGCCGCACCAGCATCGGGCGCGCGACCTCCTCGTCGTACCGACGGGCGAAACGGCCGGAGCTGTGCCGGTCGATGCGCGGCAGGACGTCGGTCAGCGTCTCCCCCGGGCGCCAGGTCCGCCACCGCCCGACGGGCTTGGGATAGCGCTCCCAGCGGACCTCGAGCCCCGCGTCGAGGCGGGAACCGGTGAGCGAGGACCGCGGCTCGATGCCGAGCGCCAGGTGGTAGCGGTGCTCGTCGTACGGGCGGGACAGGAAGACGCTCACGGCCGGCTCACGGTGTCAGGGTCGGGGCCAGGCCGCTGATCGCGGTGAGGACGTCGGGGTTGTCGGGCTCGACGGGGGCGTCGATCCGGGCGATCCGGGCGACATAGGAGACGCTGAGCCGGAAGTCGGTGGGCAGCGTCTCGAAGGTGCTCATCACGTCTTCGGTGATGAGGTCCTCGTTGATGAGCTGGATGCCGTCGCGCGCGTCCCAGCCACCGAGCGGGTGCAGGCGCGGACCGGTCAGGATCGGCGTCGCCTCCAGGCACTGCATCGCGGCGCCGAGGATCCGCAGCTCGGCGTCGGCGTCGCTGTCGAAGGGCGTGAGCAGGAAGTGGATGTCGACCGGCAGGTGCGCCGACCCGTCGACGGAGCCGACCGCCGCCCAGGGCGAGCGCATCGCGCGGTTGACGTCGACGCGGTAGCAGAACAGCGTCAGCGACGGGAACTTGATCAGGCTCCCCGCCGCATTGCCGAAGTTGCTGAAGTCGTCGGTGCGCACGATCTTCACCGTGGGCAGCGCGCGGAAGGCGCTCGGGTCGGACGCGGCGAGCGTGGTGAACCAGCGCTGCAGATGCTCGCGCAGGCTCAGCGCGGTTGCTGCGATCGCCATGGAGTTCGCCACCCGACGAGTGTCGGCGCGGGCCCGTCACCGACCCGTCACCCGCCGCCGGGCGCTGGTGACGGGGTGGCGACGGGTGCGCACGAGCATCGCGGTGTGGGCGGCATGAACGCATGGTTCGACCGGCTCCCGCGGATGTGGTTCGACGTCGGGGCGCGGCGGGTGCCGGCGTTCCGGTCGCTGGGGATCATCGGCTATCACCTGGCGGTGCTCGTGCTGCTCGCGACGGCGCTGCGGACCGGGATCGCGCTGCTGACCACGCTCGGCGTCGCCGGTGTCGCGGCGCTCAGCTTCTTCAGCTGGGGGCTGCTCCGCCGGGCGGTGCTGCGGCGAGAGACGCTGGTGCTCATCGAGTACGTCTGGGTCGCCTATGCCTGCGTCGCCGGCTTCGCCTGGCTCGTCGCGTCGGGCTCGACGGCGGTGCGGGTCGTCGACCTGTTCTCGGTCGCGGTCGGGCCCTTCCTCGCGTTCGGCCGGCTCGGCTGCGCGACGGTGGGCTGCTGCCACGGCCATCCCGCTGCCGTCGGCCTGCGCTACGGCCCCGACCACGAGCTGCCGCCGCGGCTCACCGGACGTCGGCTGTTCCCGGTGCAGCTGGTCGAGGCCGCCGCGCTCTTCGTCATCACCGCCGTGGCGTTCCTCCTCGCGACCGGGCCGGCCGGGACGGCGACGGTCTGGTTCCTCGCGTCGTACGCCGTGGTGCGCTTCGGCCTGCAGCGGCTGCGCGCCGACTACGGCACGGTCGCGCGCCGCCTCCCGGTCGCGCAGCTGATGTGCGTGGTGCAGGTCGGCGCGGCGGTGCTCCTCGACCGCCGCTGGCTGCATCCCTCGTCCTCGGGTGTGGCCGACCGGGCGAGCGTGGCGGGCGTCGCGGTCCTCGTCGTCGTCCTGGTGGCGGGGCTGGCGCTGCACGCGTCGCGAAGAATCTCGCCGCTTCTCGCGCCCGAGCATCTCGACGAGGTGTGGTCGATCGTCACGGCGGCGTCACCGCTGCGTCGCACCGCCGAGCCGGAGCTCACCACCACCTCGCGCGGGCTGGCGGTGGCCGTGAGCGAGGCGGGCGGGACGTGCCACGTGTCGCTGTCGCACCCGTCGTACGAGACGCTGCCGGTGGCGCTCGCGCTCGGGCTGCCGCACCCCTTCACCCGCAACGGGCTCACCCACGCGACGCTCGGACCGGCCGTCGAGACGGGCCCGGCGCGGCCGCCCGGCTATCCGGCCGACTACTTCGCGCGGTCCGCGACGTGGCAATAGCCCGTTCGGGCCATGTCGTGGCCGGTGGGCGTTGCTACTTTTCTTTACGTGGGGCCGTCGGCGAGTCTGAATCTCCTCGGGCAGTTCGAGCTCTCGCGTCTCGGGACGCGGGTCGAGCTCGCGCCCGCCGGCCAGCGCGTCCTCTCCCTGCTCGCCCTTCTCGGCGGCAACGCCCACCGGCTGCGGCTCGCCGGGACGCTGTGGCCCGACCAGTGCGAGGCCCGCTCGCTCTCCAACCTCCGCTCCGCGATGTGGCGGCTGCCGGAGCCGGCGCGCGACCTGGTCCAGCGCCGCGGCAACTCGCTGACCCTCGGCTCCGACGTCGCCGTCGACCTCGACGCCGCCCACGGCCTCGCCAAGAGCCTCGCCAGCGACCACGACGGCCTCGCGCTCGCGTCGGTCGACCGCGACCTGCTCGCCCGCGACCTGCTCCCCAACGAGGACGACGCCTGGCTCGTCGTACCGCGTGAGCAGCACCGACAGCGCCGGCTGCACGCACTGGAGAGCCTCGCTCTCCACGACCTGCGCGACGGCCGGCCCTTCGACGCCGTCGACACCGCGCTGGTGGCGGTCGCCGCCGATCCGCTGCGGGAGTCGGCGCAGCTGCTGCTCGTCCGCGCCCATCTCGAGGCCGGCAACCGGGCGGCCGCCGTCCAGCACTTCGACCGGTTCCGCGACCAGCTGGCCCAGGAGCTCGGCGTCGCGCCCAGCCGCCGGCTCACCGAGCTGGTCTCCGGCATGGCCGGCGCCCGCGTGACGCCTGCGTGACTCTCGCCTGATCCGCTGGTGCCACGCGGCTCTCGCGTGCCCTGCGGCGCGTCGGCGGCGCGACGCGGGTGCGACGCGGTCGTGACGTCGGACGGGCGTCGGCGGCGATGATCCGGCACCGCCCGGCCTGCTGTCCTCGACGCATGACGATCACCGCCCCCGCCCCCTCGCCGACCTCCGCCGTCGCGCCGCACGTCCAGCTCCGGCTGCTCGGCGGCTTCGAGCTCCGCATCGACGGCGCCGTCGTCGACCTCCAGCCCGCCGTGAAGCGGCTGACCGCCCTCGTCGCGCTCACCCCGTGCGGGCTGTCCCGCGACTTCGCCGCCTTCCAACTGTGGCCGGACAAGTCCGAGGCCCGCGCCCGCGCCAACCTGCGCTCCACGCTGTGGCGGCTGCACCAGCTCGCCGGCGACATCCTGCACGCCTCGGCCACCCACCTGCGCCTCGACGACTCCGTGTCGCTGGACACGCGCGACGTGCTCGCCGGCGCCGACGCCGAGGACGGCGTCCCGCGGCCCTTCGAGACGCTGATGGCCGACCTGCTCCCCGACTGGTACGACGAGTGGATCGACGTCGAGCGGGAGCGCTTCCGTCAGCTGCGGCTCGCCCGCCTCGAGCAGCGCGCCCACGCCGCCCTCGCCGATCGGGACGCGGCCACCGCGATCCAGCTCGCCCTCGCCGCGCTGGCCATCGACGCGACCCGCGAGTCGGCGCACCGGATCGTCGTCCGGGCGCACCAGGCCGAGGGCAACGAGTGGGAGGCGGAGCGGGAGCGCTCGCGCTACCTGCGCAGCCAGCAGGAGGTCGTCGCCTGACCTGTCTCCGGGCGCCGTCCGGGCGACGTCCGGGCGGCGGCCGGGCGGCGGCCGGGCGGCGGCCGGGTGTCCACGTCCGGGCTCCGGTGCGGAGGCGACACGGCGGGAGCCGTAAGGTTCTGCTGTGAAGGCTCTGCTGCTCGAGAACATCCATCCGGCCGCCGTCGAGACCCTCGAGGCTCGCGGCTACGAGGTCGAGCTGCGCGCCGGCTCCCTCTCCGAGGACGAGCTCGTCGCCGCGCTGTCCGACGGCGTCCAGCTGCTCGGCATCCGCTCCAACACGACCGTGACCAAGCGGGTCCTCGACGAGGCGCCCGACCTGCTCGCCATCGGCTGCTTCTGCATCGGCACCAACCAGGTCGACCTGGTCACGGCCGCCGACAAGGGCGTCGCGGTGTTCAACGCTCCCTACTCCAACACCCGCAGCGTCGTCGAGCTGGTGATCGCCGAGATCATCTCGCTCGCGCGTCGGCTGCCGGAGAAGACCGAGCGCATGCACGAGGGCGTGTGGGACAAGTCGGCGAAGGGCAGCCACGAGGTGCGCGGGCGCACGCTCGGCATCGTCGGCTACGGCAACATCGGCACCCAGCTCTCCACCGTCGCCGAGGCGCTCGGCCTGAGCGTCGTCTTCTACGACACCGCCGACCGCCCCGCCCACGGCACCGCTCGCCGGGTCCGGACCCTCAAGGAGCTGCTCGAGGTCGCCGACGTCGTCAGCCTCCACGTCGACGGCCGCCCCGGCAACGCCGGCTTCTTCGGCCCCGACGAGTTCGCCGCCATGAAGCCCCGCGCGCTGTTCATCAACGCCTCGCGCGGCATGGTCGTCGACTACGAGGCCCTGCGCGACAACCTGATCTCCGGCCACATCGCCGGTGCCGCCGTCGACGTCTTCCCCGCCGAGCCGAAGGCCCAGGGCGACCCGTTCGACTCCGTCCTGCGCGGCCTCGACAACGTCATCCTCACGCCCCACATCGGCGGCTCGACCCAGGAGGCACAGGAGGAGATCGGCTGGTTCGTCGCCGAGAAGCTCGCCCGCTTCGCCCTCGAGGGCTCCACCGCCCTCTCGGTCAACCTGCCCGCCGTCCTGCCCTCCGAGCTGCCGGCCGGCCGCCGCATCGGCCTCCTCCACCGCAACCTCCCCGGCGTCCTCGCCGAGCTGAACGCCACCTTCGCCGCCGCCGGCGACAATGTCGTCGACCAGCACCTGGCGACCAAGGACGGCCTCGGCTACGTCGTCACCGACGCCTCCGAGCCGCTCTCGGCCGAGGCGATCGAGACGCTGAGCAAGGCGGAGTACTGCATGTGGGTGCGCACCTGGTGAACCTCGTCTGAGGTGCCCGGCTCCCCCGTCGCACCCGGCAGAAATGCTCTCGATTCGGCGAAATCGGAGCAGGAATGCCGGGTGAGACCGGAGATGCCGAAGGGCCCGATCTCCTGAGGAGATCGGGCCCGACGCTTCAGCCCCTGCCGATGTGGTCGTACCACTGTTTACGGATCACGGTCGCCACACAGGATCGGAACCTGCCGTGGCCCGTCCGCCCCAGGGGCGGGGCGAGACCTCAAGGATACGCACCACCATCTACCAGGGTCCAACGTCATCCACCACGGGGTCGTGACTCGTAACAACCCCGTGGTGGATCCACGAACACCGAGTTACAAGTCAGGCCGGCTTGCCCGGCAGCACCGACAGCAGCTCGTAGGCGACGTGCGCCGCCGCGATGCCCGTGATCTCCGCATGGTCGTACGCCGGCGACACCTCGACGATGTCCGCGCCGATGACGTTGAGCCCCTCGAGGCCGCGCAGCACCTCGAGCAGCTGGGCGCTCGAGAGGCCGCCGGCCTCGGGGGTGCCGGTGCCGGGGGCGTGGGCGGGGTCGAGGACGTCGATGTCGAGCGAGACGTAGACGGGGCGGTCGCCGAGGCGCTCGCGCATCCGGTTGATGATGTCGTCGATCGGCGAGCGCACGAAGTCGCGGGCGTGGACGGCGGAGAAGCCGAGGCGCTCGGACTCGTCGAGGTCGAGCTTGCTGTAGAGCGGACCGCGGATGCCGACGTGCATCGCGTGGTCGAAGTCGATCAGGCCCTCCTCGGAGGCGCGGCGGAACGGCGTCCCGTGCGTGTAGGGCGCGCCGAAGTAGGTGTCCCAGGTGTCGAGGTGCGCGTCGAAGTGCAGGACGGCGATCGGCCCGTGCCGCTCGGCCTGGACCCTCAGCAGCGGCAGGGCGATGGTGTGGTCGCCGCCGATGGTGAGCAGGGTCCGGGAGGTGCCGGACAGCTCGCGGGCGCCGGCCTCGATGGAGGAGATGGCCTCGTCGAGCGAGAACGGGTTGGCGCCGAGGTCGCCGGCGTCGGCGACCTGCGCCCGGTTGAACGGCTCGGTGTCGTTGGCCGGGTTGTAGGGGCGCAGCAGGCGCGAGGACTGGCGGATGTGGTTGGGGCCGAAGCGCGCGCCGGGGCGGTAGGACACGCCGCCGTCGAAGGGCACGCCCCAGATGACGGTGTCGGCGTCCTGGACGTCGCTCAGGCGGGGCAGCCGGGCGAACGTGGTGTCGCCGGCGTAGCGCGGGGTCTGGGTCGCGTCGATGGGTCCGACGGTCATGCGATGCCTCCCTGGGAGTTGAGGTTCTGCGCGTCGAGGATCTCGACTGCGCCACGCTTGCCCGACTCGATCGCGCCGTCGATGAAGGCGCGCCAGCGGGTGGCGGTGTGGGAGCCGGTGAAGTGCACGCGGCCCTCGGGGCGCGCGAGCGCCTGCTCGTACTTGGCGAACTGACCGGCGCGGAAGGTCGCCCAGGTGCCGTACGAGAACTCGTCGTGCACCCAGTCGTGGGCCGCCGCGTCGACGACGACCGCCTCGGGCGCGTACTCGCGCACCGCACGCTGGACGTCGGCCAGGTCGCTCGCGTCGACCCGGTCGTGCTCGGGGGCGAAGCAGACGAGGACGGTGCCCTGCGGCGACTCGTGCATCGCGCCGACGTAGTCGAACGCCGTGCCCCAGCCGTAGCCACTGATGTCGTCCGGCACGTTCTGCGCCAGCGCCCAGACCTTCTGGCCCTGGCCGGCGTGGTTCTCGTGCGAGGCGGCGAGCTTGTCCTCCGGCAGCGCGGGCTCCCACGCGATGTCCTTGAGGACGCCGATCGGCACGGTCACCAGGACGCGTCCGGCGGTCGCGGTGCCCCCGTCGTAGGACACGGAGACGCCGTCGGCGCTCTGCACGACGCTGCGCACCGGCGCGGACAGCTTGAGCTCGCCCGCCAGGTCGGCGCGGATCGCGTCGGCGAGCGACTTGGTGCCGTCGGTGAAGGTGAAGCCGAGGACGGACGCCTGGACCATGCCCCAGAGCGAGTTGTCCATCGACGCGCACCACCGGATGATGTCGAGCGCCGAGCCGATCGACTCGTGGGCGTTCGCGCAGCCACAGAACCACGAGATCAGCAGCTCGCGGGCGTTGCCGGTCAGGCCGGCGTTGTCGGCCCACTCCTCGATCGAGACGTCGAGGTCGGCGAGGTCCTGCTCGGAGAGCCGGCGGGTGTAGTCGAGGCGGTCGCCTGCGGCGAGCAGCTGCCGTACGGCGTGCTCGAGCTCGCCGTACTCCTCCGGCGTGCACGGCAGCAGCGTGTCGAGCACCTTGCCGGACGCCGACCAGGTCATCCGCTCCGGCAGCACCGAGTCCTGGATCGGCACGCCGTAGCGCTCGACCTCGGCCCACACGTGGGTCTGCTGCGGCACGATCCAGGTGCCGCCCATCTCGAGGCCGACGCCGCCGAGCAGGTCGGTGCGGTACCAGGTCGAGCCACCGATCCGGTCGCGCGCCTCGAGCACGAGCACGCGCTGCCCGGCCTCGCCGAGCTCGCGGGCCGCGGTCAGGCCGGAGAATCCGGCGCCGATCACGATGACGTCGTAGTGGTTCTGGCTCACGCTGGGCTCCTCGTCACCCGAAAACTGATTGCCCGTTCAGGGTGACCCGGGTCACCGCGGGACGACAGGGACGGAATCTCCAATGTCTCCGAAGGCCGTTGGAGGATCCTCCAGCGCCGAGCCGGGGGCTCAGCAGGCGAACTGGCGCCGATAGCTCTGCGGACTCACCCCGCGCACCCGCACGAAGTGGTGCCGCAAGGTCGCCGCGTTGCCGAAGCCGACCTCGCCCGCGATCCACTCGACCGGCTGCTCGGTGCGCTCCAGCAGCTCCTCGGCCGCGGCCACCCGCTGCCGGGTGACCCAGTGGTGCGGCGTCGTCCCGGTCTCCTCGCGGAAGCGCCGGGCGAAGGTGCGCGGCGACATCAGCGCGCGCTTGGCGAGCGTCTCGACGCCGTGGTCCTCGGCGAGGTTCTCCAGCACCCAGGTGAGCAGCGGCCGCAGCGTGTCGGCGTCACAGTCGGGCACGGCGCGCGCGATGTACTGCGCCTGTCCCCCGTCGCGGTACGGCGGCACGACCGCGCGGCGGGCGATGATGTTGGCGATCGCGGCGCCGTACTCCTGGCGCCACACGTGCAGCGCGGCGTCGAGGCCGGCGGCGCTGCCGGCGCCGGTGACGATCTGGCCGGCGTCGACGTAGAGGACCTCGGGGATCACCTTCGCCTTCGGATAGCGCTGCTGCAGCTGCTCGGTGTACATCCAGTGCGTCGTGCACTCGCGGCCGTCGAGCAGCCCGGCCTCGCCGAGGGTGAAGGCGCCGCTGCAGATCGACATGATCCGCGCGCCGCGGTCGTGGGCCGCGCGCACCGTGCGCAGGACGGCGTCGGACGGCTCGGCGAGCTTCATCGCCGGGATGCCGACCAGGTCGGCCTTCAGCACCCGGTCGAGGCCGTGGGCGGCTTGCAGGGTGAAGCCGCTGGAGGTGCGCATCGGAGCGTCGTCCTCGGCGCACACCGCGAAGTCGATGGCCGGCACGCCGTCGGCGGTCCGGTCGATGCCGAACGCCTCGCACAGGATGCCGAGCTCGAAGGGGGCCACGCCGTCGAAGGCGATCACGGCCACATTGGTCAGTGCCACCGCACCACCATCGCAGGCGCGTGGCAGTAAATCAACGGTCTTCGGCAATGCTGCCACTGGTGGCAGGAATCATCCGAGAGGAGGATTTCTGCCATGAACCTCGCGCTGAACCTCCTCTCCCTCCTCCTCCTGGTCCTCGTGGTTCTCGCCCTGGCCACGTGGGGCCGCCGCGACCGCTTCTCGACCGGCCGCGACCTCCACTCCGACCGGATCGCCGCTCACCGCCCGCGCAGGCCCAGCACCACCGAGCTCCCGGCGGCCGACGTGCCGAGCCGCGAGACCGTCACCCGCACCCGGCGCGGCGACACCCGGCGCGTCAACCGGGTCGCCACCACCTCGAGCCGCGCCTCCCGGCCGGGCGCCAGGACCGGCGTACGCCAGGTGCCGGCCCGCACCGCCGCGGTGACGTCGCGCCCGTTGGCGAAGTAGCGCACCCGGTACGACGAGCCGCCCGCCGCGCCGCGGACGACCAGGGTCGCCGGCCGCACGCTCGGGTTCGTCACCCGCAGCACCGCCGTACGGACCGCACCGCGGCGCGGCAGGCGCAGCGTCCGCTCCGCCCGCCAGGCGCCCGACGACCGGACACCGATCCCCGGCTGCGGCGAGCCGACGGTGTAGGCCCGCTCGACCGTGGTCGTGTTGCCCGCCCCGTCGACGGCCGTCACCGTGAACGTCTGCCGGCCCGCGACGCCGGTCGGCACCAGCGCCGACCAGGTGCACGACTGCAGCGTCGAGCCGCCCCGGTCGGCGCACCGCACCTGGGGCGTCACCCGGTCGCCGACGTCGTACCGGCCGGCGTCGGGCAGGGTCACCGTCACCACCGGGTCGGTGCGGTCGGGGACCTCCGCCTTCTCGGCGCGATAGCTGAGCGTCGTGGGAGCCTTGAGCTCCCACACGATGGTGCCGTCGGGAGCGACCTCGCTGACCAGCGCCTGCTGGTAGGCCGCCCAGTCGACCAGGGTGTTGCCGCCGTCGAGACGCCGCGCGGAGCCGGCGAAGTAGGCGAACCGGCCGGGCGCCGTCCAGGAGCGGACCAGCGTCGCAGTCATCGCGTCCTCGTCGAGCGCATACTCCGTCACCCGCGTCCGGACGCGGTCGACGGTCGGCCCGAGACGGTCGAGCGGGTCGACGCAGTACGACGGGTTCGCGCCCAGGACGCCCGAGCCGTTGTCGAAGACCAGCAGGTGGCCGTTCGCGAGCCGACCGACGGTGTGCTGGGCGCACGGGCCGCCGTCGGGGTCGTCGACGAAGTCGAACGAGCTCTGCCGGCCGCCGAAGCGCCACACCACGTCGCCGCGGACGAAGCCGTCGTGGTCGGACCAGGCGATGCGCAGCGCGGCGCTGAGGTGCCGGAAGGACGCCAGCACGTCGCCGTCCGGAAGCAGCTGGATCGCGTTGATGTGCGCCCAGTCCGGCGAGCTGCCGGCCGTCGTCTCGGCGCGGTCGAGGTGGTCGCCGCTGTCCCACGTGTAGACGACCTCGCCGTCCGCGTCGACCTCCTGGATCACCGCGTCGACCATGCTGCTGTCGGCGTCCGGCTCGTAGGAGACGAACAGCCGGCCGCCGTCGGGCTTGAGGATCACGTCGTGGTTGTCGGTGTTCTGCAGGCCCACCGCCCGCGAGGTCCGGACGTCGGCGAAGCGCTCGTCGAGCTCCACCAGGTTCCAGTCGCTCGCCGGGCCCGGGCGCCGGACCATCACCGTGTAGTGACCGTGCGGCGCGGGCTTGAGGTCCGACACCGACGCCCCGAAGTCGCGCAGCTGCACCGGGACGCCGTTGCGGTCGACCGCCACGGCGACCGTGCCGAGGGTCAGCATCACGTTGCCGGCGGTGACGCCCGGACCGTCGACCACCTTCGTGATCTCGGGGAAGCCGGCCGGGAGGTAGACCAGCGCGTAGGCGTGGTGCCCCGCCGCGTCGTCGACGATCACCGACACCTCGTCGCCGGCGCTCAGGCCGCTCACCTCGGTCGGGCCGCCGACCACCGCCCCGTCGACCCGGACGACGCCCGCCGGGTCGCTCGTCGACGCCGTCACCGTCAGCCGGCCCCCGGTCGGGGCCGAGGTCGCCACGGCGTACCGGCTCACGGCCGGGTCGAACGCCGGGCGCAGCGCGACGCCGTCGCCCGACACGGCCAGCGAGACGACCGGCGCCGGATCAGCCGCCGAGGCGGCCGAGGCAGCCGAGGCGAGGGCGGGGACCGTCGGGCTCAGCCCGACGAGCGCGAGGAGCAGGGCAAGCAGCAGTGGAGCACGCATGCGCTTTCCCATCGGCCCGCCCGCCACGGACCTGAGAGCCCGCACCACAAAAAGCCCGAAGGCCCCGACCGGTGCGGTCGGGGCCTTCGGAGTGCGATCAGTTGCCGCCGGTGAGCTTCTCGCGAAGCGCCTGGAGCGCCTCGTCGGAAGCGAGCGAGCCACCGTTGTCCTCGGCCGGAGCGGAGGAGTAGGAGTTGGCCTCGCCGGCCTCGATCTCGGCCTGCTTGGCCTCGGCCTGCTGCTTGACGTGAGCCTCCCAGCGAGCGTGCGCCTTGGCGTACTGCTCCTCCCAGGTCGCGCGCTGCTCCTCGAAGCCCTCGAGCCACTCGCCCGTCTCGGGGTCGAAGCCCTCGGGGTAGATGTAGTTGCCCTGCTCGTCGTAGGTGGCGGGCATGCCGTACAGCGTCGGGTCGAACTCCTCGACGTCGGCAGCCGTGGCGGTCTCGTTGGCCTGCTTGAGGGACAGCGAGATCCGGCGACGCTCGAGGTCGATGTCGATGATCTTGACCATGACGTCGTCGTTGACCTGGACGACCTGCTCGGGGATCTCGACGTGGCGCTCGGCCAGCTCGGAGATGTGGACCAGGCCCTCGATGCCCTCCTCGACCCGCACGAACGAGCCGAAGGGAACCAGCTTGGTGACCTTACCGGGAACGATCTGGCCGATCTGGTGGGTCCGGGCGAAGTGCTGCCACGGGTCCTCCTGGGTCGCCTTGAGCGACAGGGAGACGCGCTCGCGGTCCATGTCGACGTCGAGGACCTCGACGGTGACCTCGTCGCCCACGGTGACGACCTCGGACGGGTGGTCGATGTGCTTCCAGGACAGCTCGGAGACGTGCACCAGACCGTCGACGCCGCCGAGGTCGACGAACGCACCGAAGTTGACGATCGAGGACACGACACCCTTGCGGATCTGGCCCTTCTGCAGCTGGGTGAGGAAGCCGTGGCGGACCTCGGACTGCGTCTGCTCGAGCCAGGCGCGACGCGACAGGACCACGTTGTTGCGGTTCTTGTCGAGCTCGATGATCTTCGCCTCGAGCGTCTGGCCGACGTAGGGCTGCAGGTCGCGGACCCGGCGCATCTCGACGAGCGACGCCGGGAGGAAGCCCCGGAGGCCGATGTCGATGATGAGGCCGCCCTTGACGACCTCGATGACGGTGCCCTCGACGACGCCGTCCGCCTCCTTGATCTCCTCGATCGTGCCCCAGGCGCGCTCGTACTGGGCGCGCTTCTTGGACAGGATCAGGCGACCCTCCTTGTCCTCCTTCTGGAGGACCAGGGCCTCGACCTTGTCGCCCACCTGGACGACCTCGGACGGGTCGACGTCGTGCTTGATCGACAGCTCGCGCGAGGGGATGACGCCCTCGGTCTTGTAGCCGATGTCGAGCAGGACCTCGTCGCGGTCGACCTTGACGATCGTGCCGTCGACGATGTCGCCGTCGTTGAAGTACTTGATGGTCGCGTCGATGGCGGCGAGGAAGTCCGCCTCCGAGCCGATGTCGTTGACGGCGACCTGCGGCGCGTTGTCGTCGTAGCTGCTCGGGATGGCGGTCGAGAGGGTGCTGGTCATGAAGGTGGGTGATCCTTGGGTGGGCAGAAGTAGTTGGGATGATGCTTCGGCGTCCATGAGGACGCAGACATTCAAGGGTACGCGCCGCCGGACCCGTGAGTCCAACCGGCGGGGCCCCGCGCCGGCCGTCCACGGCGGCTGAGCGGGTCCGCACTATCCTCTCATCGTGCAGGACCTGCAGGAATGGCCGCATCCGCCCGTCACCGCCCACCGCCGGCCCGCCGACGAACGGGAGTCGCGCCGGGCCAACGGCGCCGACTGGGACCGGTACGCCGACGAGTACCAGGCCACCCACGGCGACTTCCTCGGTGACGTCGGCTTCCTGTGGGGTCCCGAGGGCCTGACCGAGGCCGAGGCCGGCATCCTCGGCCCGCTCGACGGCAAGGACGTGCTCGAGGTCGGCTCCGGCGCCGGGCAGTGCTCGCGGTGGATCCGCAGCGCGGGCGGGCGCGCGATCGGCCTCGACCTCTCCTACCGCCAGCTCCAGCACTCGCGGCGCATCGACGAGCAGTCCGGCGTCCCCGTCCCGAGCGTGCTCGGCACGGCCACCGACCTGCCCTTCGCCGACGGCTCGTTCGACATCGTCTTCTCCTCCTTCGGCGCGCTGCAGTTCGTGGCCGACATCGAGCGCGCGGTCGCCGAGACCGCACGGGTGCTGCGCCCGGGCGGGCGCTATGCCTTCTCGATCACCCACCCGACCCGCTGGATGTTCCCCGACGACCCGGGCGAGGAGGGGCTGACCGCGACCCAGTCCTACTGGGACCGCACGCCGTACGTCGAGGTCGACGACGCCACCGGCACCACGTCGTACGTCGAGCACCACCGCACGCTCGGCGACTGGGTGGCCGTCCTCGCCGGCGCCGGCTTCCGGCTGACGACGCTGCTCGAGCCGGAGTGGCCCGAGGGCCACGAGCGGCTGTGGGGCGGCTGGTCGGGCGTGCGCGGGCGGCTCACGCCGGGCACCGCGATCTTCGGCGCCGACCTCGCCGGGTGAGGCATCGGGGGATCTCTGACCGATCGTCAAGGAAAAGCATCACCTCCTTGGCGAAGGCTCGTTGCGAAGGGTGACTGGACACGGTCACTCCCGGGATCTCGGCTCGGGAGATCGCTGAGGGAGCGACAGGCTGCCTCAGCCTGCCCCCATGAAGCCTGGCAACAGGAGCGATCCCCCATGTCCCATCCCCTCATCCGATCTCGGCTGCTGAGGGCGGTGTTCCTCGGCACGTCGGTGTCGACGGCCGCCGCGTTCGCGGTCGCCGTGCCGTCGAGCCCGGCCCACGCCGCCGCCCCGCTGCCCGCCTTCTCCGCGGACAGCCACTCCGATCTCGTCAACCTCCGCACCGGCCTGCTCGGCGCCGACCTGGCCAACGTGTACGTCGGCCACGCACAGGTCCAGGTCGACAGCCAGGGCGGCCTCGTCGACCCCGAGGGCGGCCTCGCCGTCCCCGCCTCGGCCCGCGTCCACGCGGAGAGCTCGAACGTCGACGCGCAGCTGCTCGGCAAGAACCCGACGATCCAGACCGACGCCACCGAGGCCGTCGCTCCCCCGCCGGCCGACCCGCCGCAGAAGACCCTGCTCGACGTGCCGCTGGCGCCGCTGGCCGACGTCGGCGTGATCCGCGGCGACGTCTCGGCCCGCTACGCCGCCGACGACGCGTGCCCGGCCGCGGTCAACGGCGCCCGGCTGCTCGGCAGCGCGCGCACCGACACCGCGGGCGTGAGCCTGCTCGGCGTCCCCGGCCTCCCGGTCGCCAACGTCGGCCAGATCGGCGCGTCCTTCGTCGAGAACAAGACCGAGCTGGTCGACGTCCCCGGCCCGGGCGACGCGGTCCGCTCGACGGCGAAGCTCGACATCGCGCCGATCCACCTGCTCGGCGGGCTGGTCGAGATCCGGGTCGCGAGCCCGGTCGTCATCACCGCGACCTCCGACGGCGTGAGCGCGCCGACCACGACGGTCAGCAACACCACGGCCGAGGTGCTCGTCGGCGGCAAGAGGGTCCTCGACCTCAAGCCCGACGGCGCCACCCTGCCGGTCCCCGTCGACCTCGGCCTCGCGAAGGTCGACCTCCAGGTCGGCCTGTTCCAGGCGCAGCCGAAGATCACCGGCCGGACGGCGTCCCTCGACCTGGGCGCGGTGCTGTCGGTCGATCTCAACGTCAAGCTGCTCGGCGGCAACCTCGTCGACCTGCACCTCGGCGCCGGCCAGATGAGCGTCAGCGCGACCGCCCCCGACGGCGGCGTCCAGTGCGACGCTCCCGTGCCCGGCGACCGCGACGGCGACGGCCTCCCCGACGCCGAGGAGGCTCAGCTCGGCACCGACCCCGCCAACCCCGACACCGACGGTGACGGGCTCACCGACGGCGCGGAGGTGCACACCCACCAGACCGACCCACTCGACGCCGACACCGACGACGGCGGCGTGACCGACGGCGCCGAGGTCACCCGCGGCACCGACCCGCTGGACGGCAAGGACGACTTCCCGACCACGGACACCGACGGCGACGGCCTCACCGACGCCCAGGAGGGCCAGCTCGGCACCGACCCCGCCAACCCCGACACCGACGGTGACGGGCTGACCGACGGCGCCGAGGTCAACACCCACCACACCGACCCGAAGAAGGCCGACACCGACGGCGGTGGCGTCAACGACGGCGACGAGGTCACCCGCGGCACCGACCCGCTCGACGCGAAGGACGACCAGCCGGCGTCCGGCACCGACAGCGACGGCGACGGCCTCACCGACGCCGAGGAGGCTCAGCTCGGCACCGACCCGCACCAGCCCGACACCGACGGTGACGGGCTCACCGACGGCGCCGAGGTCCACACCCACCAGACCGACCCGCTCGACGCCGACACCGACGACGGCGGCGTGACCGACGGCGCCGAGGTCGCCAACGGCACCAACCCGGTCGACGACCCGTCCGACGACTTCCCGAACGACGACAAGGACGGCGACGGGCTCACCACCGACCAGGAGATCGCGCTCGGCACCGACCCGGCCAACCCCGACACCGACGGCGACGGGCTCACCGACGGCGCCGAGGTCACCACCCACCACACCGACCCGCTCGACCCCGACACCGACGGCGGCGGCGTGAAGGACGGCGCCGAGGTCACCCGCGGCACCGACCCGCGCGACCCGAGCGACGACGTCCCGGCTCCGGCCGACGTCGACACCGACGGCGACGGCCTCACCGACGCGGAGGAGGCCCAGCTCGGCACCGACCCGCACAAGGCCGACACCGACGGCGACGGCCTCACCGACGGCCTGGAGGTCGACGGGACGCCCGGCTGCACCGCCGGCCGGTCGACGAGCCCGCTCAAGCCCGACACCGACGGCGACGGGCTCAAGGACGGCGTCGAGGTCAAGGGGATCGACGTCAAGCAGGTCGTCTACACCAACCGCGGCCGGCCCCGGAAGGGCCACAGCATCGGCGTCGTCCGCACCAACCCGTGCGCGAAGGACACCGACGGCGACGGCCTGACCGACAAGCAGGAGGTCGACGGGATCGCGATCAACCAGAAGGTGATCCGCTCCAAGAAGAACGGCGGCGCCTACAAGATCACGGTCCGCAAGACCGACCCGACCAAGGCCGACACCGACCGCGACGGGCTGACCGACAAGCAGGAGGTCACCGGCAGCGCGAACAAGAAGTACAAGTTGCGCAAGTCGGACCCGACGGTCAAGGACACCGACTGGGGCGGCGGTCCCGACGGCAGCGAGACCCGCAACGGGTTCGACCCGAGCCGTCACGACATCTGAGCCGTTTCACCGACGCGACGTCATTCGTTCTGTGGGCGAGAGCCCACGGAACGGATGACGTTGTGTGCATCTAGGCTCCTGCGCGTGGACGCGGAGGAGATCGCCAAGTCGGCAGCACTCGAGCGGCGGCACTGGTGGTACGCCGCGCGCCGCGCGCTGGTCCGCCGTACCGTCCGGCCGTGGGCGGCCGGCCGCGCGATCGACGTCGGCTGCGGGATGGGCGGCAACACCGCGGTCCTGCGGCAGCTGGGCTGGCAGGCGGTCGGCGTCGAGTACACCGACACGGGCGCCGAGATCGCGTCCTCGCGCGGGATCCCCGTCGTCCGCGGCGACGGGCGGCGGCTGCCGGTGGCCGACGCGTCCGTCGACCTGGTGATGTCGACCGACGCGTGGGAGCACATCGACGACGACGTCGCGGTGGCCCGGGAGAGCTTCCGCGTCCTCAAGCCGGGCGGCAGGCTGCTCGTCGCCGTCCCCGCCGGGATGGACCTGTGGAGCGGCCACGACGTCGCCCTCGGCCACGTACGACGCTACGAGCGCAACCAGCTCACCGCACTGGTGGCGGAGGCGGGCCTGGTCGTCGACGACGTCTGGTCGTGGAACGTGCTGCTGCGCCCGGTCGTGCGGCTGCGGCGGCGCAAGAAGGACGCGCCGGAGAGCGAGATGGAGGCGGTGAACCCCGTCCTCAACGCGGGCCTGCGCGCGGCCGTCGGCCTGGAGCGGGTGCTCCCGCTGAAGCGCCGCCGCGGCGTCAGCCTGGTCCTGGTGGCGCACAAGCCATGACCGACGAGACCCCGGTCTGGGTGGCCGATCCGCGCATCGGCTGGCGGATCCTGCTCACCGCGACGCTGCCCGTCCCCTCGTCACCCGATGACCTGGCGGCGCCGCTGCGGCAGCTGTGCGAGGCGCAGGGCTGGCCGTACGCCGCGCCCGTCGCCGCCGCGGCGCGCGACCTCCTCGGCGACTCCGGCCCGCCGCTGCTGGTCGGCGTCGACGGGGCTGACGTCGTCCTCTCGGCCCACCACAGCGCGGTCGACGGCCTCGGCCTGCTCGCCCTGCTCGACCGCCTCGGCCTCGGCCCGGTGACCTCGTCGGCCCGCGGCGTCGGCGAGCGGACGTCGACCGGCGGTCTCGCGCGGACCGTCGCCCAGCGTCTCGGCGAGGTCGCCTTCCGCCCGCCCTCGGGCGTCACTCCCCCGGTCCGGCCGGTCGCCGACCACGGCGACGTGCTGGTGTCGGCGGAGATCCCCGGCAGCCACCGCACGGCCGACCTGGTGCATGCGGCCGCGCAGGCCGTCGTACAGCATGAGGAGGCGCGGGGCCGCACCGCACGCCACGTCGCCATCGCCATCGGCGCCGCACGCGACCAGCAGCCCGAGGCGCCGGTCCGCGACCGCAGCGTCCTGCTGCGCCTGCGCGACGTCGAGCGCCTCGACCGCGCCGGTGTCGCCGCCGCGCTCAAGGCCGCGCCGGTCCAGACGCCCCCGGTCGCCGCGCGCCGACGGCCCTGGACGCCCGTCCTCGACCGGCTCACCACCGCCGGCCTGCGCGTCCTCGGACCGCGCCTCGGCTCGACGATGCTGGTCTCGCACCTGGGCGACGTCACCGCACCGGCCGTGGAGCGGCTGGCGTTCCACCCCGTCACCGCCGGCGGCACCGGACTCTCGCTCGGCGCCGTCGGCCACGACAGCCACGACGGCCGGACCGTGCTGACCCTGCGCGCGCGGGCGTCGTCGTGGAATGACGACGGCCTCGAGCAGTTGCTCGAGGCCGTCATCTCCCTCCTCGTGGAAACGGGACGCATGCGTCCCTGAGAGGAGCCTTGGGAGGCGGGGCGGTCAGACCCCCGCCAGCGCCCGGTCCTTCTTCTTCTGTGCGCCGTTGCCGACACCGTCGTGCGCCGAGCGGCTCAGCACCACGCCGAGGCCGAGCAGCAGCGCGCCGACGACCAGCATGATCAGCGGCCAGGTCAGCTGGAGGCCCTTGAGCATCGTGGCGTTGGACTTGCCGTCGCTGACCAGGTCGGCGACCTGGGCCTTGGTGTACTGCACGGTGCCGGTGAAGGCGGGAACGCTCACGCCGTCGTAGCGCAGCTCCTGCACGCGGTTCTCGACGCGGTTGACCGGCGAGCCCGACTGCGGCTCGACCCAGAAGGTGCGGGTCATCTGGTACCACATCTCGGCCTGGACCGACGCCTCCTTCGAGCCGAAGACGGAGCCGGGGACCTCACGGGTCTCGATCATCGTGTCGGGGATGGTCTGCACGAACTTGTAGACGGTGAGGCCGTCGAGCTTCTCCTCGCCGGCGAACTTCGCCGTCGTGGCCTTGCCCAGCGCGTCGTCCCACACCGGGTAGCCGTGCTTCTGCGTGCCGAAGGGGAACTTGTAGACCTGCCCGTGGCGGGTGACCGGCTCGCGGTCGCCGGCGGCGACCTCGGTCCAGGAGTCGCAGGCCTTGCAGTCGACGGCCGCGCCGGACTTGGCGTCGAACGGCGCCCGCTCGCGCGACTGTTGGAAGATCGAGCCGTCGGCGCGCTTGACCGTCGTGGAGTTCACCCACACCACGTCGCCGTCGGGCGCCTTGGCGCCGCTGTCGGCGATGGTGCGCGAGGAGATGTCGAGGTCGCTGGTCTCCGGCGCGAGGACCTCCGGGTCGCTGTTGAAGATCTGGGCGCCCTTGGCCTCGAGCTTGGTCACGCCCTCGTAGTCGGCCGGCACGGTGGCCAGCGACGGGTAGGCGTAGAAGCGGACGAGTGCCGCGGCGACGATCAGGAAGACACCGAGTCCCACGGACACGTGGGCGAGCTTGCTGCGCATGGCGGAGATACCTCTCAGACGGCCACGCGAGCGTCGCGTGGGTGACGGTCGGGCTGCGCGTCGGCAGACCCGAGGAGCGAAGCGGTCAGGTCACAGGCGTTGCGGCGCATCTGCGACCAGTCGAACTTGTGCGCCCAGGCGCTGCACGCCTCGGCACGGAGCTGGCGGGTGGCGGGGTCGGCGGCCGCGACGAGGGCGTCCTCGAGCGCGTCCGCGAGCCGTCGTACGACGTCGGGCGCGGCGCCGTCGGGCACCAGCCAGCCGGTCTCACCGGACCGGATCGAGTCGCGCAGGCCGGGCACGTCGCGCGCCACGGTCGGCACGCCCCAGGCGGCGGCGTCGATGACGGCCTGGCCCCAGCCCTCGGCGTCGGAGGCGCAGACGTGGACGGAGGCCCGCGCCAGCAGGGCGTCCTTGACCTCGTCGGCGACGAAGCCGTGGAAGACGACCCGGTCGGCGAGGCCGCGCTCGGCGACCAGCGCGACGAGGGCGTCGTGCTCGGGTCCCTTGCCGATGACGTCGACCCGGAGGTCGCGGCCCGCGAGCGTGCTGCGGGTGCGCACCCGGTCGATGGCCTCGACGACCAGGTCGACCCGCTTGTGGGTGACCAGGCGGCCCAGGACGACGATCCGGTCGGGGTCCTTGGCCGCGGCGTCGAGCGCCTCGGGGGCCGGGACGGCGGCGCCGTTCTCGAGGATCCGGATGTCGCCGGTCCAGCCGAGCTGGCGGCGCATCTCCTCGCGCGTCGAGCAGGAGACCGCGGCGGTGACGTGGTGGCGGTAGACCCGGCCCATCGCGACCCGCTCCAGCCAGCGCCCGAAGGCGGCGACCGGCGCCGGGAAGTGCGCGCCGAACTGCGCCTGGTGCACGTGGTGCACGATCAGCAGCGCCGGGGTGCCGCGCCGCAGGACGAGCGGCGAGAACGACGGCAGCCCGCCGGCCGGGTCGATCACCGCGTCGATGCGACGCCGGTGCCGGAGCAGCCAGCCAAGCGCGAAGAGGTAGAACGTCAGCGCGCCCCCGCCCCGCCGTACGGCGATCCCGTCGCGGGTCTCGCGCGCCGACTGTCCCGCGTCGCGCGCGGTCACGAAGCGGACGTCGGCGCCCGCCTCGTGCAGCGCCCGGGCGTACTGCCAGGCGTAGATCTCCGCGCCACCGGCGAGCGAGTGGTCGCGGTCGCGCCAGTTGACGATGACGACGCGCTTGCCCGCGAGGGCCTCCGCGGCGCTCATCACACACTCCCTGCCGGCAGGGCGGCGGGAGCCGGCAGCGGCATGGGGGACCGCGTGCCGCCCGCCACCCTGCCGGGCTCGGGCGCCAGCCCGCGGCAGCGCCAGGCGATGCGCGCGAGCTCGGCGAACGCCCCGGCGCCGTGGCGCGCGGGGACGAAGGTCGACCCGGGCACGTCGGTCCAGGTCACCGGGATCTCCTCGACGACCGCTCCGGCCGCACGCAGCAGCACGAGCAGCTCGACGTCGAACGAGAAGCCGGCCGTCCGCAGCCGGCGGGCGGCCCGCCGGGCCACGTCGCCGCGGAAGAACTTGAACCCGCACTGGGTGTCGGCGACGCCGGGCACCAGCCGTCCGGCGAGCCGCCGGTACGCCGCGGCGCCGGCCGAGCGGGTGCGGCAGTGCCGCGCCTCGGTCAGGCTGCCCGCGACCGCGCGCGAGCCGATCACAACGTCGGAGCCGAGCAGCATCCGCCGCCAGGCCTCCTCGATCGCGTCGAGCCCGGTCGCGCCGTCGGCGTCCATGAAGCACACCAGGTCGGCGTCGGTGGCGAGCAGGCCCGCCCGGACCGCGGCGCCCTTGCCACGGCGTACGCACCGCACCACCCGGACGGGCAGTGCGGTGGAGTCGGCCGCACGGGCCACCTCCGCGGTGCGGTCGGTGCTCGCGTTGTCGACGACGAGCACCTCCACCCGGCCGAGCACCCCGCGGTGCGCCGCCACATGGCGACGCAGCTCGCGCAGGGTGCGCGGCAGCCGGCGTTCTTCGTTGTACGCCGGAATCACGATCTGCAGCATCGGACCCTCCCAAGCCGTCTGCTCAGACGTCCCCCTCCCAAGGGACGTATGACGGAACCGCGCGCGACCCGAGTCAGGGCGCGGTGAAGGTCCTACTGATCGGCGTAGCTGTAGAGCTTCTCGTTGCTGACGGGCTTGGCGTCATTGTTCTGCGCGACGTTGACGCCGGCGACCAGCACGACGGTCGAGGTCAATGCCCCGACGGCGATGGCAATCAAGGTGTTCATGCGCAGGTCCCCTCCCAAAGACCGGCACAGAGCATTCACTCCCCATGACTTTCATGATTGTGATGCTCGTTACTTCCAGACCGGAGTATCCATGCGGCACCGAGCAAAAGCAAAAGAATCGCTGAAGAATGACCGATCGACACAAGTAACTGCCGCTCGGGGCCCGCTTCCTGGTGCGCCCGGTCTACCGGCCCGTTCGCGGCGAGGTCGACGAGGGTGAGTCCCCCGCCGTCGTAGACGACCGCTCCGACCGGTACGACGACGTCGGCCATGCCCTGCTCGACGAGCACCCAGCGCACGCCCAGAGCCCGCAGCCGGGCGCCCGGATCGGGCGCGGCCAGCGCGGCCGCGACGGCGACGACGCGCGGGTCCTCGGGCGGCACGATCACGTCGCGCAGCAGCACCCGGTCGTCGATGAGCACGGTGCCGGGCAGCGAGCGCGGCGCCGGGTCGAGCACGGCCCGGCGGTGGTTCCAGTCGAAGCCGCGGTAGAGGCCCGCCCAGGGCAGCACGACGGTCGTGTCGTGGGCGCCGATCCGGTCGGCGACCTCGTCCCACGCCTGCGGGTACGACGAGCGCTGCAGCTCGCCGAGCGCGCCCCACGCCAGGCTGGGCAGCAGCATGAGCGGGGCGACGACGACCAGTGCGACCGCGCTCCACAGCGCCTGCCTGCCCGGCCGCACCTGTGCGCGGATCTCGGCCACCGCCGATGCCGCACCGACCGCGAGCACCAGGCCGAAGGGCGCGAGGAAGCGGTGGGAGTCGCGCAGCAGCGCCAGCCCGGGGACGTGGTCGCCGATGGTCTGCAGCAGGTCCGCTCCCCCGGGGACGACGGGCAGCAGCGCGAGCGCCACGGAGATCGCGCCGAGCAGCAGCCAGCGACCGCCGTCGGAGACACGCCGCAGGCCGGCGAGTGCGACGCCGCTGAGCACGCAGGACAGCAGGACCAGCAGGGCGCTGGTGCGCTCGGCCGGCAGGATCGAGGTCTTCCAGATGCCGCCGAGGGAGAGCACGCTGGCTGCCGTACCGGCTGTGGACTCGGCGCGCGCCGCGAAGCCCGCGAACACCCCGTCGACGCTGACGTGGACGGCGTCGGCGGTGAGCGCGGGCACCAGCCAGGTGAGGTTGGCGCCGAGCGCCAGGACGGCGACCTGCAGCCACCGCACCGCGTCGCGACCGAGCGCGAGCACGGCGAGGACGCCGACCGCCATCACGCCGCTCGAGGGGCTGCACACAGACGACGCGACCAGCACGACGGCCGCCGGCCCCCAGTCCCGGCGGTCGGCGCGGAGCCGCAGCGCGGCGAGCGCGACCCACGGCAGCAGGAGATAGCCGAGCAGGATCGCCCACTGCCCGATCAGCAGCCGCTCGTAGACCCACGGATTCCAGCAGCAGAGCGTGATCGCGGCCGCGCGGGCGTACCAGGGCAGCTCCGGCCGCAGCCGGGTGACGAGCCGAGCGATGCCGAGCCCGCCGGCGAGCAGGCCGCCGAAGAGCAGCAGCCGCTGCACGATGCTGCCGGGGACGACCTGGGTGACCAGCGAGATCAGCGCGTCCATCGGGACCGCGCGCGGCAGTGAGCCGTCGAGGCCCAGCCAGGCGGACTTCCAGGGCTGGTGGGGCACGAAGACCATGTCGCCGACCAGCCAGAAGCCGCCGCCGAGCAGCAGCGGCCCGAGGATCACCAGGGTCACGCCCAAGGTCACGAGCAGGTCGGGGCCGGGTCGCCTCACGGCCGCTCCGGCCGGTGGGTCAGGGCCGCGGCCAGACCGAGGGCCAGCGCGGCGCCGGTGACCAGGTCGACCGCCGCGGGCGGCCGCTGCACGGTGTGCTCGAGCAGGACGACGAGCGCCACCAGCGCGCCGAGCAGGGTGACGCCGACGATCGCCTGGACCAGCCGCGGCCGACGGGCCAGCAGCACGCCCGCCACGGCCGCGGGCGCCGCGACCGAACCGCCGATCAGCAGGCCGGCGACCCCGGCGATCACGACCTCGGCCGCGAGCGGCAGGCGACGTCGGGGCGTGGGCTCCGCCGTCACCGGGGAGTCCGGCCTGCGGCGGCGGACCAGGAGCGTCAGCGCGCACAGCAGCACCGCGCCGAGCACCAACAGTCCCCCGATCAACCCGACCAGATAGCTGCGTTGCGGCGCGAAGGTGAGCTGGACGTCGCCCGACAGCCCGGCCGGGACGACCCATCCCTGCGCCCAGCCGTCGACGGTGATCCGCCTCAGCCGGTGCCCGTCGAGCGTGGCGACCCACCCGGCGTTGACGTTGTGGGGCGCGGAGAGGATCGCGTCCTCACCGGGTCCGACCCGCAGCCGCACGCGCGCGTCGTCGGACGAGAGTAGCCGCAGGTCGCGGGAGCGCTCGGCCTGCGGCAGGGCCGCCGTACCGCCGTGGGTGGCGGTGAGCGTGAGCCCCACCGGCTGGAACTGCTCGGTCGAGCGCAGCTCGACGTGGTGCTCCCCCGCGGCCAGGTCGAGCCGCCGCTCGCCGCACGGGACGACGGCCAGCCGGCCGCCGGCGACCACGTCGCCCGTCAGTCCCTCGACCCGCGTCTTCACCGGGCGGCCGTCGATCTCGAGCTCGGGGCCGTAGCCGCAGACCGAGCCGGTCGGCGCCGCCCCGTCGATCGGTACGGCGACCCGCGCGCCGCCCAGCGACAGGTCGCCGATGCCCAGCGGCTGTCCGGTGGTCGGCGTCGACCGGCTGAAGGTGATGGTGATCCGGCGGGCGCGCAGCGGCGCGAAGCCGCCGTAGCCGCGCAGGTCGGCGTCGCGGACCTGGGCGGCGCCGGCACCGGTCTCGGCACGGATCACCGCGTGGTCGGGCAGCGTCGCGGCGCCGGCCGGGGCGGTCACGCTGAGCCGGCGCAGGGTCCGCTCGCGGCCGAGGTCGACGGTCAGCGTCGGCTCGGGATCGCGCGGGTCGGCGATCCACGACGTGGCCGGGTCGCCGTCGTAGGCCATGCGTGGGGAGACGGTCGGGTCCTGGGCGAACCACGACGAGCCGGTCATCCGGACGCCGTGCTGCGGCTGCACCAGCTCGAGCGTGCCGGGGCGGCTGCGCGCGATGACGAGTCCGCGCAGCCTCCACGAGCCCGCCGCGTCGAGGCGGAAGGTGCGGTCGATGCCGGTCTCCTCCTCGGACGCGCGGCGCCGGTTGCGGTCGCAGTCGGGCCCGAGCAGCGTCGTCACGCAGGCGCGCAGCGCCGGCTGCGCGTCGAAGAGCAGGTCGGGCGACCCGTCGGTCGCGGTCGTCGGCAGCACCAGGGTGCGGGTCGGGTGGATGCCGTCGATCGTCAGCTCGGCCAAGCCCACCGCCGAGTCGCGGGTCGGCGCGGCGAGGACCTCGACGCGGATCCGGTCGGCGCGGACGCCGAGGTCGACGCTCCCCCGGCCGGTGAACGGATCGGTCGTCACCACACGGCTCTCGCGTCCGGCGGTGACCCGCCAGCGGCCGACGTGGTCGAGGCCGAGCTCGGCCGTCGGCTCCTGCAGGGTCACCCGGCCGATCGGGCGGGTGCCGTCGAGGCGGACCTCCAGCCACTGGCCGCGCGGGTCCTGCAGCGGCATCGGCTGCCAGTACGTCGCCTCGGAGCCGTCGAGCGCCGACCACGGCGCATTCTCCGGCTGCACCGGCCCGAGCGTGCTCGCCCAGCCGCGCGAGCTGGACGCTTCGATGCCGGCCACGCCGCCGCCGTACCGGGCGACGACGGGCTTCGCCCCCGGCGCGCCGGGATAGTTGGGCAGCACCCGACCGGCGCGGTAGCGCTCGCCCGGCGCCATCACGTTGCTCTCGGCGTCGTGGATGCGGCCGAACGCCCGCTCGCGCAGGCGGTACTCGTCGCCGACTACGAGCGCCTTCCGGTCCCAGCCGGCCGCGCCCGCGAGCACGATCGGCTGCGCCGGGCCCACCAGCCCGGAGCCGACCGCGGCCACCGCAGCCTCGACGGATCCGGCCACGGTGACGGCGTCGTCCACGTCGCGGAGGTCGTAGCCGCCCGTGTCGGTCTCGGTGCCGACGGACCGCTGCACCTCGTAGACCTCGATCGCCGGGCCGAAGGTGAGCTTGCCGAAGGTCCCGACCCGGTCGAGCCCGGGCGAGCGGGCCAGCGCGACGCCGACCAGGCTGCCGGAGGTGACCTGGGAGACCTGCGGCTCGAGGTCGTGACGGACCAGGACGTGGTCGATGCCCATCCGGTCGAGCATGTTGCGCAGGTACGGCGATCCCGAGCCGGTCTCGAGGAAGGACTCCAGCGCCGACAGCACGCGGATCGTCTCCGGCGGCGTCAGCGGCACCTGCGAGCGGGTGACCCACGGGCTCTCGGCGACCGCCTCGAAGGGCTCCTCCATGGTCCAGCCCCACTGCTGGATGCCGAAGCCGGAGCCAGGGATCACCCACGTGGTGCCGGCGTCGTGGTCGCGCAGGTAGCGCGCCGCATCGGTCCAGTACGACGGGATCCGGTCCCAGCCCGGCGTACGGGTGTCGGCCGCGGCGATCGGCTGCGCCGCGGCGACGAGACCGCCCAGCAGCGCGACGACCACACCGGCGGCGGCCACCCGTCGGGGCAGGTCCCGGGGCAGGCGCCGGGCCGGGTCGCTGGGCAGGCCGCGGGGTCGCGCGAGGGCGCGCACCGCGTCGTCGACGAGCACGCCGACGCCCACGCACAGCGGGACCCGCAGCACCGGATCGGCCTTGGGGACGTTGCGCAGCGGCGCGAGGGGCCCGTCGAGGAGGTCCTGCAGCCACTGGCCGATCGGGCTGTCGAGCGGGCCGGTGTGGGCGATCACCTGACAGGCGATGCCGAAGGCGGCTGCGAGCAGCAGCGGCGTCCGCAGCGGGCCGCGCAGCCGGAGCAGGCCGATCACGCCGAGCACGGCGAGCAGGCCGGTGCCGAACACCAGCCACGGCTCGTAGGCGAGGTCGTAGCCGGCCGGCCACCACCGCTGGCCCCCGACCGTCAGGTAGCCGACCCAGTTGCTCGCGCCGCGCAGGGTCGCGGCGAAGCCGGAGGTGCCGGTCGTCGTACGGGCGTCCTCGACGAAGTCGTAGAAGGGCGGGCTGTAGGCGCCCAGCCGCAGCAGCGCGATCGCCCACCACGCGCTCACCGCTCCGATCAGCGCGAACCAGCCGAGGCCGAAGCGCCACGACAGCCGGTGCTGCCACACCGACCAGACGACGACGATCGCCAGCAGCGCTGCCGGTGCGGCGGTGGCGGTGCCGTTGACGCCTCCCCCGCAGGCGAACGCGGCGGCCGAGAGGACCGCCGCATGGCGCGGGGGCATCCGGCGCTGCCAGGCCAGCACGATGGGCAGCAGCGCCCACGGCAGCACCGCGCCCGGCAGGATCTCCGCACTGCGGACGCCGAGCTCGGTCACCGCCCGCGGCACCAGTCCGTAGGCCAGGCCGGCCACCGCCGCGCCCCACGGGCCGATGGCCAGCGCGCGGGCGAGCCGTCGTACGCCCTCGCAGGCGACGATCAGGACCAGCACCGACCACAGCCGCTCGGACAGCCAGCCGGGCACGTGCGCCGCGTGGAGCAGCGCGTAGAAGGGGCCCTGCGGGAAGAGGTAGCCGTAGGCCTGGTTCTGCAGCTCGCCGAGCGACACGCCGGGGTTCCACAGGTGGAAGGTCCCGGCGAGATAGCGCCCGGGGGTCTCGGTGAGCTCGAGCCGGGTGTCGTTGGTGGTCTCGCCCCACTTCTCGACGACGACGAGGAGCGCCAGCGCGGCGTACACGGTCACCAGGAGCGCGCGACAGCGTCGCTCGTCGGTCCCCTGCATGCCCGCCTCCCTCTCCGCCTCGTGGCGGGCCTCACCCTATGCGGAGTCGGGTCGACTTCCCGGAACCCTCGGCCCACCCCCTAACCTGCTCTGGTGACGACGACCGCCCGCATTGCCGAGTCGCGCCTGGGCCGCCTGCTGCGCTCGAGCGCCGGCATCGCGATCGCGATCGCCGTGATGAACGTCGGCACCTACGCCTTCCAGATCATCTCCGCACGCCTCCTCGGCCCGCCGGAGTACGGCGCCGTCGCCGGCATGATGGCCCTGCTCATGGTGCTGTCGGTGGTCCAGCTCGGGCTGCAGGCCACCTGTGCGCGGCGGATCTCCGCCGACCCCGAGCATGTCGCGGTCATCGAGGCCGCGGTGCTGAAGACCTCGTGGCGCGCCGCGGGCGTGGTCGGCGTCCTCGCCGTCATCGCCTCGCCGCTCGCATGGAAGCTGCTGCACCTCGACGGGCCGCTGCCCGCCGTCCTGCTGGCGCTGTCGGTCGTCCCCACGACCGTCATGGGCGCCCAGGCCGGCGTCCTGCAGGGCGAGCGGCGCTGGCTGCCGCTGAGCCTGGTCTACATCGCCGTCGGCGCGCCGCGCGTGCTGATCGGCGCCGTCTTCCTCGTCGCCTCGCCCACCGAGACCAGCGCGATGCTCGCCGTCCTGGTGTCGTCGTGGGTGCCCGTGGCCGTCGGCGCGTGGGCGCTCGGCCGCCACGAGCGGCACCCGTCGACCGTCAGTGAGTCGGAGATCCGGCGCGACGTCCTGCACGAGACCATCGGCAGCTCGCTCGCCCTGCTCGCCTTCGTCGCCCTCTCGAACCTCGACGTCGTCGTCGCCCGCAGCACCCTCGGCGAGCACCACGCCGGCCTCTACGCCGGCGGCCTGATCGTCACCAAGGCCGTGCTCTTCCTTCCCCAGTTCGCCGTGGTGATCCTGTTCCCGTCGATGTCGACCGACGGCGAGAGCCGCGCCGCCGTCCTCAAGGGGCTGGGCTTCCTCACCGCGCTCGGCTCGGCGTGCGTGCTCGCGACGTACCTCCTCTCCGACGTGGCGCTGATCTTCATCGGCGGCAAGGAGTACGCCGGCGTGCAGGACCGGCTCTGGCTGTTCGCCGTCCTCGGCGCGCTGCTGTCGGTCCTGCAGCTCCTCGTCTACGCCGGCCTGGCCCGCCGCGGCGTCGCCACCAAGTACCTCGTCGCGCTCGGCGTCGTCGCGCTGATCGGCCTCGGGTCGCTCGCCTCGTCGGTCACCAGCCTCGCCATCACCGTCGCGTGCGTCGACACCGCGGTGCTCGTCGTACTGATCGCACTCCAGATGCTGCGCCACCGGGCCGACGCGGAGTCCACGCCTGCTGCGTAGGGCGGCGAGCAGGCGAGCTACGAACGATCCACCCCGCCGCACCACCCCGCGCCACAACCCGCCCACAACGCTCATCGGCGCGGATCCGATGAACCAGGTTCACGCAATCCCCGCCGATCACCCTCTGCGGGCCGACCGGGCGAGCGAAGCGAGCCAGGAAGGGGCGGCCGCGTCAGCGGCGGCGCGAGCGAACCGAGCCAGGGGCGGCCGCGTCAGCGGCGGCGCGAGCGCAGCGAGTGCCGACAACCGAGCCGCCAGCCGACCGGCCGGGCCCCGCAGTCAAGGACGGCCGAAGGCCGCCGCGAAGCGGGCCGAGCGCAGCGAGGATCCTTGACGGCGGGAGCCGGTCGGCTAAGCGCGGCCGCCCACCAACCCCGTAGACACCAACCCGCACCACACCCAGCTCCGCCAGAGTCGTGTGCCTGACAACCCGCCCACACACGTTCTCAGGCACACGACCCACCAAAGAAGCGGCGGCCGCGTCAGCGGCGGCGCGAGCGCAGCGAGTGCCGGCAGACCGCGTCGCCAGCCGACCGGCCGGGACCCGCAGTCAAGGACGGCCGAAGGCCGCCGCGCAGCGGGCCGAGCGAAGCGAGGATCCTTGACGGCGGGAGCCCGTCGGCTAAGCGCGGCCGCCCACCAGCCCCGTTACACCAGCCCGCCGCGCCATCCCCCAACTAGCTCATCGGCGCGAGCCAGTTTCTGCCGGGTCGGCGCGTTTGCAGAGCCAGTTTGTGCCGGGTCGGCGCGTTTGCAGAGCCAGTTTCTGCCGGGTCGGCGAGCAAGGCCCCGCAGCCGGCAGCAGTCCTAGTGCGCCGCCTCGTGCCACGACCGCCCGGTGCCGACGGAGACGTCGAGCGGCACGGTCAGGTCGGCCGCACCGGCCATCTGCGCGCGCACCAGCGCGTCGAGCTGCTCGCGCTCCCCGTCGGCGACCTCGAACACGAGCTCGTCGTGCACCTGCAGCAGCATCCGCGACGCCAGCCCGGCCTCGCGCAGCGCGGCGTCGGTGCGGAGCATGGCGACCTTGATGAGGTCGGCGGCCGAGCCCTGGATCGGGGCGTTGAGGGCCATCCGCTCAGCGGCCTCGCGGCGCATCCGGTTGTCGCTGGTGAGGTCGGGCAGGTAGCGGCGGCGGCCCATGATCGTCTCGGTGAAGCCGGCCCGGCGCGCCTCGTCGACGACGCCGGCGAGGTAGTCGCGGATGCCGCCGAAGGTCTCGAAGTACTCCTTCATCAGCCCGCTCGCCTCACCCGGGTCGATGCCGAGCTGCTGCGAGAGGCCGAAGGCGGACAGGCCGTAGGCGAGGCCGTAGTTCATCGCCTTGATCTTGGCGCGCATCTCGGGCGTGACCTCGTCGGGCGCGACGTCGAAGACGCGCGAGGCGGTCTCGGCGTGGAAGTCGCGGCCGGAGCGGAACGCCTCGATGAGCAGCTCGTCCTCCGAGAGGTGGGCCATGATCCGCATCTCGATCTGGCTGTAGTCGGCGGTGAGCAGCGAGTCGTAGCCGCTGCCGACGACGAAGCTCTCGCGGATCCGGCGCCCCTCCTCGGTGCGGACCGGGATGTTCTGCAGGTTCGGCTCGGTGCTGGAGAGCCGACCGGTGGCGGCGATCGTCTGGTGGAAGGTGGTGTGGATCCGGCCGTCGGGCTGGACCGTCTTGAGCAGGCCCTCGATGGTCTGCCGCAGCCGGATCACCTCGCGGTGGCGCAGCAGGTGCAGCAGGAACGGGTGCTCGGTCTGCTTGAAGAGCCCCTGCAGCGCGTCGGCGTCGGTGGTGTAGCCGGTCTTGGTGCGCTTGGTCTTGGGCATGCCGAGCTCGTCGAAGAGCACGACCTGCAGCTGCTTGGGCGAGCCGAGGTTGATCTCCTTGCCGATGACGGCGTACGCCGCCTCCGCCTCGCCGCGGACCTCCTCGCCGAAGTGCGCCTCGAGGCCCTCGAGGTGCTCGATGTCGACCGCGATGCCAGTCTTCTCCATGCCGGCGAGGATGCCGACGAGCGGCATCTCGACCTCGGTCAGCAGGTTGCGGCCACCGGCCTTCTCGACCTCACCCGCCAGCTCGGCGGACAGGTCCAGCGCGGCGCGGGCCTGGACCATGGCGCTGCGGGCGACATTGGCGTCCTCGTCGAAGAGCATGCCCTGGTCGTCGTCGCCGGCCTGGGCCAGCTCACGGTGGAGGTAGCGCAGGCTGAGGTCGGCGAGGTCGTAGGAGCGCTGGTCGGGGGCGACCAGGTAGGCGGCGAGGGCGGTGTCCTCGACGACGCCGGCGAGGTCCCAGCCCTGGGCGGCCAGCGCGAGCAGCGGGCCCTTCGCGTCGTGCAGCACCTTGGGCCGCGCCGCGTCGGCGAGCCAGGCGGCCACCGCGGCGTCGTCGGCCGGCGTCAGCGTCTCGACGTCGACGTACGCCGCGCGGCCGTCGGCGAGCGCCAGCGCCAGGCCGTTCACCCGGCCGGTGCCACTCCCCCAGGTGCCGCGCACGCTGAGGCCGATCTGCTCGGCGCCGACCGCGTCGAGCCAGGCGCCGACCGTGTCGGGAGCCAGGGTCGCGCCGTCGAGCTCGACGCCGGCCTCGACCGGGGCGTCCTCGTTGGGCGCGACGACGTCCATGATCCGGGTGCGCAGCTCGCCGCGGAACTCGAGCTCGTCGAGCAGCTCGAGCGCGGAGGCGCGATCCCACTCGGTCAGCACCAGGTCGTCGACCTTGATGCCGAGGTCGAGGTCGCGGACCAGCGCGTTGAGCCGCCGGTTGCGGATCACGTCGCCGAGATGCTCGCGGAAGGCCTCGCCCTTCTTGCCGGTGATCTTGTCGGCCTGCGCGATCACGTTGTCGAGGCCGTCGTAGGTGTTGATCCACTTCGCCGCGAAGCCGGCGCCCACGCCGGGGACGCCGGGCAGATTGTCGGACTGCTCGCCGACGATCGCCGCGAGCTCGGGATAGCGGTGCGGCGGGACACCGTACTTGTCCTCGACGAAGGCGGGCGTCATGCGGGACAGGTCGGACACGCCGCGCATCGGGTAGAGCACGGTGGAGCGATCGGTCACCAGCTGGATGGAGTCGCGGTCGCCGGTGAGGATGAGCACCTCGAGGCCGCTCGTCTCGTCGGCCAGCGCCTGGGTGACGAGGGTGGCGATGATGTCGTCGGCCTCGTAGCCGGGGTGCTTGATGTACGTGATCGAGAAGCTGTCGAGCATCCGCTCGATGAGCGGCAGCTGGCTGCTGAACTCGCCCGGCGTCTTGTTCCGCTTGGCCTTGTACTCGGAGTACTCCTCGGTGCGGAAGGTCTGCCGCGACACGTCGAAGGCCACCGCCACGTGGGTCGGCTGCTCGTCGCGGAGCACGTTGACCAGCATCGAGGTGAAGCCGTAGACCGCATTGGTGTTCTGCCCGGTCGCGGTCGAGAAGTTCTCGACCGGCAGCGCGAAGAAGGCACGGTAGGCCAGCGAGTGGCCGTCGAGGAGCAGGAGGCGCGGCGGACGGTTCGTGTCGGTCACCCGGCGACTCTACCGATCCGGACCGACACTCTCCGACGCCACCGTGGTCGCTATCGTCGAGCCATGACGAGCCCCGTGCCGAGCACCGACGAATCCGGCGAGATCGCCGCCTACCTGCGCGCCAACATGGGCGCGCTGAACGAGCGGATGGGCATCGAGCTGGTCGAGATCTCCCCCGACCGCGTGGTCGCGACGATGCCGGTCGAGGGCAACACCCAGCCCTACGGCCTGCTCCACGGCGGCGCGTCCGTCGTCCTCGCCGAGACGCTCGGCTCGGTGGCCGCCGCGATCAACGCCGGGCCCGACCGGTTCGCCGTCGGCACCGACATCAACGCCACCCACCACCGCTCGGCGACCTCCGGCAAGGTCACCGGCGTCGCGACGCCGCTGCACCGCGGCCGCACCATGGCCAGCTACGAGATCGCGATCACCGACGAGGCCGGACGGCGCGTGTGCACCTCCCGGATCACCTGCGCCCTGCTCGAGCGCGACCCCAGCCCGCAGGGCTGAGCGGGCCCGCGTCAGGCGGGCGTCAGGCCTGCTCGGGGTCGGGCAGCGCGAGCCGCTCGGCCCGGGCCCGGCGCAGCGAGCGCCGGGTGGCGAGCACCCGGCTGCGGGCGCCGCTCTCGGCGCCGAGCTGCGGGCGCGCCGGCGAGACCCGGCTGCGCAGGACGGCGGTCGGGGCGACCCGGTACATGACCACCGGCGCCAGGCCGAGGCGCGCCATGAACCGGTTGGCCTCGCGTGAGGCGTGCGGTACGGCGGTCACTACGTGCAGGATGCCGTGCTCCTCGGCGAAGGCGGCCGCGGCGTCCATCAGGGCGCGGCCGACGCCGTGGCGGCGGTACTGGTCGAACACGCGCGGGTGGATCGACTGCACGCACGGCTCGAGGTTGATCGGCGAGAGCGTGGCGATCCGCAGGTAGACCGCGCCGGCCACCTGGCCGTCGTACTCGACGACGACGACGCGCTGCTCGGGCGAGGCGGCGGCGCCCTTGACGATGAGCTCGAGGTCGGCGACCTGCTCGGACGGGTCGGCCCGTCGTACGGCGTCGCTCCAGAGGTCAGCCAGCACAGCGGCGTCCTCACGCGTGGCGACGCGTGTGGTCAACGAATAGCGGCTCATCGGGCCCGGCCTCCTCACCCCAAGACGACACACCCACGGAAACGCCCGGCGGGCGATCCGGGGCGCAACACTACGCCCCCGCCCCGGCGCTCGACAGGGGGACCGCTCACGTCATCTCGAAGTCATCCGATGTTCTCGTATACGAGACACGAAACAACTTTTCGTGCCTCGCTGGCGGCCCGAGAGCCTCGCTCCAGGCCGTCGGAGAGGCCTAGAGTGCCGCCATGCGTACCACCCGTATCACCGCCCTCGCGCTGTCCACCCTCACCGTCCTCGCCTTCGGCGCGTGCGGCTCCTCGGACAGCGGCAAGACCGCCACCGGCGCGAACGTCATCTCCAAGGGCACGCTCACCGTGTGCTCCGACGTGCCCTACCCGCCGTTCGAGGACTTCGACAAGACCAGCCCCAGCGGGTTCAAGGGCTTCGACGTCGACATCGTCTCCGACATCGCCAAGCAGCTGAAGCTCAAGCTCAAGATCCAGGACTCCTCCTTCGACGCCCTGCAGAGCGGCCAGGCGCTCAACGCCGGCCAGTGCGACCTGGTCGCCTCGGCGATGACGATCACCGACGACCGCAAGAAGAACCTCGACTTCTCCGACGGCTACTACGACTCCAAGCAGTCGCTGCTGGTCCCCGACAACAGCAAGATCGCCTCGATCAACGACCTCAAGGGCGTCAAGGTCGGCGTCCAGCAGGGCACCACGGGCAAGACCTACACCGAGCAGAACGCCAAGGGCGCCGACATCGTCACCTTCCCGAGCGACGCCGAGATGTACCAGGCGATCAAGGCCGGACAGGTCCAGGCGCTGCTGCAGGATCTCCCGGTCAACCTCAACCACGTCGCCGACGGCGGCTACAAGATCGTCGAGACCTACAACACCAACGAGCAGTACGGCCTGGCCATCAAGAAGGGCAACGAGCAGCTCGTCAAGGACGTCAACAAGGCGCTGGAGAAGATGCACAGTGACGGCAGCTACGACGCGCTGTACAACAAGTACTTCGAGGTGAAGTGAAGCGCACGACGCGGCGCCGGCTGAACATCTGGGGCATCAACCTCGCCGTCGTCGTCGTCATCGTCGTCGTCGCGCTGATCGCCGACTGGGGCAAGATCCACCACAACTTCTGGAACCCGGGCGGCGTCAGCCTCGGCAGTGACGGCAACTGGGGCGACCTGATCACCATCGGCGCGGTCAACACGGTCAAGTACACCGCGATCGCGTTCATCCTCGGCCTGGTGCTCGCCGTCGTCCTGGCACTGGCGCGGCTGTCGCCGATCGCGACGCTGCGTTGGATCTCGACCGCGTACGTCGAGTTCTTCCGCGGGCTGCCGGCGCTGATCGTGATCATCTTCATGGGCACCGGCCTGCCGATCGCGTTCGGCTGGACGCCGCCGGGCGGCCTGGTCGGCGCGGGCCTGATCGCACTGATCATGGTCGCGGGCGCCTACATGTCCGAGACCCTGCGCGCCGGCATCCAGGCGGTGCCGAAGGGCCAGACCGAGGCCGCCCGCTCGCTCGGCATGAGCGGCGGGGCCACGATGTTCAAGATCGTGCTCCCCCAGGCGTTCCGGGTGGTGATCCCGCCGCTGACCAACGAGTTCGTGCTGCTGATCAAGGACACCGCGCTCCTGTCGATCATCGGCGCCACGGTCGGCGACCGCGAGCTCACCAACGTCGCTCGGGACTTCCTGTCCTCGGGAGCGTCCGCCGGCACCGCCACCAGCCTGATCCAGGCCGCGCTGATCTACCTCGTGATCACGATCCCGTTGACCCAGCTCGTGGCCTGGCAGGAGCGCCGGCAGAGGAAGGCGACCCGATGAGCACCCAGCCCACCATCCAGCCCGCGACCGCGCACGGCGAGCCGATCCCGGCGATCGCCGTCCGCGGCCTGCACAAGTCCTACGGCCACCACGAGGTGCTGTCCGGCATCGACTTCTTCGTCGACACCGGCCAGGTCGTCTGCGTGATCGGCCCGTCGGGCTCGGGCAAGTCGACCCTGCTGCGCTGCGTCAACCGGCTCGAGGAGCCGACGTCCGGCGAGATCCTGATCGAGGGCGTCGACATCTGCGACCCCGAGACCGACCTCGACGCGACCCGCTCGCGCATCGGCATGGTGTTCCAGCAGTTCAACCTGTTCCCCCACCTGTCGGTGCTGAAGAACCTCACCCTGGCCCAGCGCAACGTACGCAAGCGCAGCAAGGACGAGGCGGTCGAGATCGCCCGCCAGAACCTCGCCAAGGTGGGGCTCTCGGAGAAGGAGTCGGCCTACCCGGCGCACCTCTCCGGCGGGCAGCAGCAGCGCGTGGCGATCGCCCGCGCGCTGTCGATGAAGCCCGACATGATGCTCTTCGACGAGCCCACCAGCGCCCTCGACCCCGAGCTGGTCGGCGACGTCCTCGCGGTCATGAAGGAGCTCGCCCAGGAGGGCATGACGATGATGGTCGTCACCCACGAGATGGGCTTCGCCCGTGAGGTCGGCGACAAGCTCGTCTTCATGGACGGCGGCGTCGTGGTCGAGGAGGGCCGTCCCGTCGACGTCCTCTCCAACCCGCAGCACCAGCGCACCCAGGCGTTCCTGTCCAAGGTGCTCTGACCCGCCCGTA
>NZ_BAABAC010000006.1:58777-62583 GCF_039537225.1 Nocardioides ginsengisoli | reverse complement strand
TCGCTGATGCAGCGGGTCAGACGTCACCGCCCAGGTAGGCGGCCTTGACCGCCGGGTCGACGGCGAGGTCCTCGCCCTTGCCGGAGCGGACGATCTCGCCCGTCTCCAGGATGTGCGCGTCGTGCGAGCGCTTGAGCGCCTGCGCGGCGTTCTGCTCGACGAGCAGCACTGTGGTGCCCTGCTCGTTGATCTCCGTGATGATCGTGAAGATCTGCTGGATGAGCTTGGGCGCCAGGCCCATCGACGGCTCGTCGAGCAGCAGCAGCCGCGGGCGCGACATCAGGGCCCGGCCGATGGCGAGCATCTGCTGCTCACCGCCGGACATGCTGCCGGCCGCCTGCTTCTCCCGCTCCCGCAGCCGCGGGAAGAGCGTGAACACGCGCTCGACGTCCTCGGCGTAGGCCGCGGTCTTGCGGTCCTTGCGCAAGAAGGCGCCCATGTCGAGGTTCTCGCGCACGGTCATGCCCGGGAAGCAGCCGCGGCCCTCGGGCGACTGGCTGATCCCCCGCTTGACCCGCTCGTACGGCGCCAGGTGGGTGATGTCCTCGCCGTCGAAGCGGACCGTGCCGCCGCGCACCTTCCGCAGCCCCGACAGGGTCTTCAGCGTGGTCGTCTTGCCGGCGCCGTTGGCGCCGACCAGCGAGGTGACCGTGCCCTCCGGGACGGAGAACGAGATGCCCCGGATCGCCTCGATGTGGCCGTAGTTGACCTGCAGGTCCTCGATCTCAAGAAGCATCCTCATCCACCCCCAGGTAGGCGGCGATGACCGCCGGGTTGTCACGGATCTCCGCGGGAGTGCCCTCGGCGATCTTCTGGCCGAACTCCAGCACCACGATCCGGTCGGTGACGCCCATGACCAGCCGCATGTCGTGCTCGATCAGCAGCACGGTGTAGCCGGCGTCGCGGACCTTGCGGATCAGCTCCATGAGCTTGACCTTCTCGGCCGGGTTGAAGCCGGCCGCCGGCTCGTCGAGGCAGAGCAGCTTGGGCCCGGTCGCCATGGCACGCGCGATCTCGAGGCGGCGCTGGTCGCCGTACGACAGGTTGGAGGCGAGCTCGTCGTGACGCGCCTTGATGCCGACCAGCTCGAGCAGCTCGGCCGCCCTGGCCCGCGCCTCGCCCTCGGTACGGCGGTAGCGGGGCGTGCGCAGCAGCGCGTCCCAGAAGCCGACCTTGCTGTGGGCGTCGGCGCCGACGAGCACGTTCTCGATCACCGTCATCGACTTGAACAGTCGGATGTTCTGGAACGTCCGGGCGATGCCGAGCTTGGTGATCTTGTAGCGCTTCATCTTGGTCAGCGGCGTGCCGTCGAAGCGGACCTGCCCGGACGTCGGGCGGTAGACGCCCGTCATCACGTTGAAGCAGGTCGTCTTGCCGGCGCCGTTGGGCCCGATCAGACCGAGGATCTCGCCCTCGCGGATCTCGAAGCTCACGTCGTCGAGCGCGGTCAGACCGCCGAACTTCAAGGTGACGTGGTCGACCTCGAGCAGTGCCTTCGTGGCGGTCACGGTGTCGGCCGTGGCGTCGGTCGTGGTGTCAGGCATGGGCCCCCTCCTCCAGCTCGCCCTCTTCGATGGCCTCGATCTCGGCCTCGGCCGCCTTGACGCGCCGGGTACGACGCGGTGGGAGCAGGCCCTCGGGCCGCCAGATCGCCAGCACGGTCAGGGCCAGGCCGAAGAGGAGCAGACGGTAGTCGTTGATGTCACGGAAGCGCTCGGGCAGGTAGGCCACCAGGGCGCCACCGGCCACCGCTCCCCAGCGGTTGCCCGCGCCACCGACGATGACGGCGGCGACGAAGAGCATCGACAGCAGCAGCGGGAACGTCTGCGGGTTGATGTAGCCACCCTGGCCGCTCGCCTTGAACGCACCCGACATGCCGCCGATCGCGGCGCCGAGGGCGAACGCCATCAGCTTGTACTGGAAGGTCGGAACGCCCATCAGCTCGGCGGCGTCCTCGTCCTCGCGGGTGGCCTCCCAGGCCCGGCCGACCCGGCTGGCCTTGACCAGGCGGTCGGCGGCGATGACGAGCAGGACCACCGACAGGAGCAGCCAGTAGTACGGGATCGCGTCGCCCGCGCCGAAGGTGAGGAAGTGGGTCGCGTGGTCCCAGTCGAGGCTGGGGACGATGCCGTCCCACTGCACGCGCGGGATGTCGAAGAGCCCCTTCTTCCCGGCGAACGGACCCTCCGGGTTGGGGCCGATGCTCGGCGGGTGCGGGATGTCCTTGATGCCCGCCGCCGCGCCGAGCCACTCGACGTTGACCAGGCAGATCCGGATGATCTCACCGAAGCCGAGCGTCACGATGGCGAGGTAGTCGCCGCGCACGCGCAGCGTCGGCGCGCCGAGCACGACGCCGAACACCATGGTCACCGCGATCGAGATCGGCAGCACCAGGAAGAACGGCCAGGCCCCGTGGTAGGCGGTCAGCACACCGGTCGTGTAGGCGCCGACGGCGTAGAAGCCGACGTAGCCGAGGTCGAGCAGTCCGGCGTACCCGATCACGATGTTGAGGCCGAGCGCGACCAGCGCGAACGCGACCACACCGAACATGACACCGCCGAAGTCGATGCTGTTGGTGGTGATGATCGGCGGCCGCAGCAGCGGCAGCGCGTAGAAGAAGAGCGCGATGACGACCATCACCGCGATCCGGACGGGGAGCGGCTTGCGGTGGAAGCCGTCGATCATCCGGTCCCAGTTGGCTGCGACGGCGCGCAGGGCAGTGCTCACGGGGTTCATCAGGCACGCGCCTTTCCGAGGGCCTCACCGAGCAGGCCGGAGGGCCTCACCAGGAGGATCAGGACGAGGAGCACGAAGGAGACGACGTCCTTCCACTGCGACCCGAAGACCGCGGAGCCGTAGCTCTCGGCGACGCCGAGGACCAGGCCGCCGAGCAGGGCGCCGCGCAGGTTGCCGATGCCGCCGAGGACGGCCGCGGTGAACGCCTTGACGCCGAGCAGGAAGCCGGCGTTCTGACGCGTCGACCCGATCTTCAGCATGTAGAGCGTGGCGGCGGCGCCGGCCATGAGGCCACCGACCAGGAAGGTCACCTGGACGACGCGCGTCGAGTTCACGCCCATCAGCGCGGCGGATTCGGGGTCCTGTGCCACGGCGCGGATGCCGCGCCCGAAGCGGGTCCGGCGGACGAAGGTGTCGAGTGCGACCATCATCAGCAGCGCGGCGCCGATGACGACGAGGTCGACGTCGGTGACCGAGTAGTTGCCGACGCTGAACAGGTCGTGGGGCTGGATCGTCACCGGGTTGGAGTAGACGTCGCGCGCCTTGGCCACGTAGTCGGACAGGTTGTCCTCGAGGCCGAACCAGCCGGCGAAGCGGTCACGCAGACCCATCGCCTCGGAGAGCGCGAAGGAGGCGCCGATGGCCGAGATCAGCGCGATCAGCTTGGGCGCGTTCTTCTTCATCAGCGGCCGGTAGGCGACGCGTTCGAGGAGGAGCGCGATGCCCGCTGACATCGCCATGGCCGCGACCAGCGCGACCAGGAGTAAGGGTATGGCCCGGCCCAGGGACCAGCTCACGGAGTCGGTGCCGTGGAGCAGGACGAAGACCCAGGCCACGGCGAAGGTGCCGTACATGAAGACTTCGGAGTGGGCGAAGTTGATGAGCTGCAGGACGCCGTAGACCATCGTGTAGCCGAGGGCGATCAGCGCGTAGATCGCGCCGAACACCAGGCCGCCGACGGTGAAGGCTGGCAGGTTGTTGAAGAGAACGTCGAAGTGCAAGGGATCCCCCCGGGTCGCCGGTCTGATTCGCACTGCGGCCGGGAGACGGTGGTCCCCCGGCCGCAGCAG
>NZ_BAABAC010000006.1:47852-58743 GCF_039537225.1 Nocardioides ginsengisoli | reverse complement strand
TCACTTGATCGCCTCGGGGTGCTCGACGTCGAGCTTCCCGCCCTTGACGAAGTAGGCGTAGATGGTCGACGACGTGATGTCGCCCTTGTCGTCGAAGGCGATGGGACCGCTGGCCCCGCTGCCGTTGTACTTCCCGATGAAGTCGTTGATGTCCTTCGCCGACGTCTTGCCGTCCTTGAAGGCCGCCAGGAAAATGTTGGCCGCGTCGTAGGCCTGCGTCGAGTAGAGACCCGCGTCGGCGTTGTTGACGGCCTTGTACTTCGCGTTGAAGTCGGCCGGTGCCGGAGCGGCCGGAGCCGAGAGGACGGCGCCGTCGGCGGCCTGAGCACCCGCGGCCTTCACGAAGGCCGGGTCCTCGGAGCCGTCACCCGACATGAACGTGCCCTTGAAGCCGCCCTGACGCAGCTGCTTCACGAGCAGGCCCGCCTCGGCGTAGTAGCCGCCGTAGAAGACCGCGTCGGCGCCGGAGGCCTTGATCGAGGTGACGACCGCGGACATGTCCGTCTGGCCGACCGAGATCTGGTCCTGGCCGGCGAGCTTGTCGCCCACGCCCGACTTCACGAAGCCCGCGAGACCCTTGCTGTAGTCCTGGCCGTCGTCGACGACGAAGACCTTCGTCGCGCCGGCGGTGTTGAGCAGGTAGCCGGCGTCGGCCTTGCCCTGCGCCTCGTCGTTGCCGATGACGCGGTGCCAGGTGATCCACTTCTGCTGGGTGATCGTGACGTTGGTGGCCGACGGGGAGATCGACGGGAGGCCGGCCTCGTAGAACGTCTTGCCGGTCGCCAGCGACTCACCGGAGAAGCCCGGGCCGACCAGGCCCACGATGGTGTCGTCGTTGACGATCTGGGTCGCCAGGTCGGGCGCCTTGTCGGGGTTGCCCTGGGAGTCGAACGGCTTGACGCCGATCGTGCACTTGGGGTTGGCCTTGTTGTACTCGTCGAGCGCGAGCTTGACGCCGCCGAGCATGTTCTGGCCGAGCGCGCCCGCGTCGCCGGTGAGGGCCCCGAGGAACGCGATGTTCTTGCCACAGACGGATCCGCCCTTGGCGTCGCTGCCGTTGCTGCTCTTGTCAGAGCCACACGCCGTCACGGACAGGCTGAGCGCCAGCACCGCAGCGCCGACACCGAATACCTTGTTTCGCCTCAAGAGACCTCTCCTGCTTCCTAGTCAAGCCGGTGGGCGGCGGCGCCGCCCGGTGACGTGTTCTGCGGCCGGAACCTACACCGGGAGAGGGGCGGTAGGAAGCAACTGGGTGGTCCAGATCACAAATCCTGACGAATCTGTTACCTGAACGCCACGAACGTCGGATGATTTACGTCGACGAGCCCCCGGGGACGCCGTGCGTGACGACGCCCTCGGCGACCTCGCGCATCGACATCCGCAGGTCCATCGCGGTCTTCTGGATCCACCGGAACGCCTCGGACTCGCTGAGCGAGAGCTCCTCCTGCAGGATCCCCTTGGCCCGGTCGACCGCCTTGCGGGTCTCGAGCCGGTCGCGCAGGTCGGTGACCTCGCTCTCGAGCTGGGTGATCTCGGCGAACCGGCTCACCGCCATCTCGATCGCCGGCACCAGGTCGGACTGCGAGAACGGCTTGACCAGGTAGGACATCGCGCCCGCCTCGCGCGCCCGCTCGACCAGCTCGCGCTGCGAGAACGCCGTCAGCATCACGACCGGCGCGATCCGCTTGCCGGCGATCGCCTCCGCCGCCGCGATCCCGTCGAGGACCGGCATCTTCACGTCGAGGATGACCAGGTCGGGTCGCAGCTCCTCGGCCAGCTCGATCGCCTTCTGGCCGTCGCCGGCCTGGCCGACGACGTCGTACCCCTCCTCGACGAGCATCTCGGCGAGGTCCATCCGGATCAGGGTCTCGTCCTCGGCGATGACGACGGTCCGGGGCGTCGGCTGGGCGTTCGGGGCGCTCTCGGTCACGAGGTCAGGCTATCGGGACGGTCGGTGTGAGGGTCGCGGTGTGTCTCGGCTACCGTTGCGCAGTAACGCGCCGGGTTGCTGGAACGGCATACAGGGCGAGCTCAAACCTCGCTGTCCGAAAGGGCATGTGGGTTCGAATCCCACACCCGGCACTCGTGGAACGAGTCGTACCGGACGTTTCGGTCGTCAGAGAGCAGATTCGACGACCCGAACGTCCGGTACGACGGCAGCCTCAGCTGCGCCGGTACGCCGGAGCGACCTCGTTGATCGCGTCGCCCATCCGGTGCACCCGCAGTGCGTTGGTCGACCCGGGGATCCCCGGCGGGCTGCCGGCGATGATGACCACCCGGTCGCCCTCCTTGACCCGGCCGATGTTGAGCAGCTCCTCGTCGACCTGGCGCACCATCTCGTCGGTGTGCTCGACGGGCAGCGTCTTGAACGCCTCGACGCCCCACGACACGGCGAGCTGCGAGCGCACCCGGGCCTCGGGCGTGAAGGCGAGGACCGGGATCGGGCTGCGCAGGCGGGCGATGCGGCGGGCCGAGTCGCCGGACTGGGTGAACGCGACGACGTACTTGGCGCCGACGCGCTGGGCGACCTCCTCAGCGGCCTTGGTGATGACGCCGGAGGTGGTGTGGGGGTCCCACTCGATGCGGCCGAAGCGGCTGAAGGTGTCGTCGACGAGGGCGTGCTCCTCGGTGGCGGCGATGATCCGCGCCATCGTCTCGACCGTGTGGACCGGGTGCTCCCCCACGCTCGTCTCGCCGGAGAGCATGACCGCGTCGGCGCCGTCCAGGACGGCGTTCGCGACGTCGCTGGCCTCCGCGCGCGTGGGCGCGGGGTTGGTGACCATCGACTCGAGCATCTGGGTGGCGACGATGACCGGCTTGGCGTTGCGGCGCGCGGCGACGATGACCTTCTTCTGCAGGAAGGGCACCTCCTCCAGCGGGCACTCCACGCCGAGGTCGCCGCGGGCGACCATGAACGCGTCGAAGGCGGCGACGACCTCGTCGAGGTTCTCGATGGCCTGCGGCTTCTCGATCTTCGCGATGACGGGGAGCATCACCCCCTCCTCGCGCATGATCGCGCGCACGTCCTCCGCGTCGGCGGCGTTGCGCACGAAGCTGAGGGCGATGAAGTCGACGCCCAGGCGCAGCGCGAAGCGCAGGTCGGCGGTGTCCTTGTCGGACAGCGCGGGCACCGAGACCGCGACGCCCGGCAGGTTGATGCCCTTGTGGTTGCTCACCTTGCCGCCGACGAGCACCTCGGTGACCACGTCGGTGTCGGTGACCTCGGTGACCCGCAGGCGCACCTTGCCGTCGTCGATGAGGATCGGGTCGCCCGGGGCGACGTCGCCCGGCAGCCCCTTGTACGTCGTCCCGCAGATCTCGGCGTTGCCCTCGACGTCGCGCACCGTGATCGTCCAGCGCTGGCCGCGGGTCAGCAGGACCGGGCCGTCGGGGAAGGTCTCGAGGCGGATCTTCGGGCCCTGGAGGTCGGCGAGCACGCCGACCCCACGGCCGGCGGCGTCGGACGCCTCGCGGACCAGCCGGTACGCCTCGGCGTGCTGCTCGTGGCTGCCGTGGCTCATGTTGAGCCGTGCGACGTCCATGCCCGCGTAGACGAGCTCACGGATCCGCCGCTCCGAGCTGGTGGCCGGACCCAGGGTGCACACGATCTTTGCTCTTCGCACGATCCAACCCTATCGGTGGCCGTGGAGCCGAAAACGCCGCACCGGCGCAAACTTCGGATGAAGCCTGCGCCGATGCGGCGCTGCGGTGCCGTTGCTGTGGTGCTACGCGGTCACACGACCAGCGGGCGAGCCGTCGGCGGGATCGGCGCGGGCAGCTGGGTGCTGCCGGTGAGGTACTTGTCCACACCCGCGGCGGCCGCGCGGCCCTCGGCGATCGCCCACACGATGAGCGACTGGCCACGACCGGCGTCACCGGCGACGAAGACGCCCTCGACATTGGTCGCGTAGTCGTTGTCGCGCTTGATGTTGCCGCGCTCGTCGAGCTCGACACCGAGCTGCTCGACCACACCGGCCCGCTCGGGGCCGACGAAGCCCATCGCGAAGAGCACGAGCTCGGCCGGGATCTCCCGCTCCGTGCCCTCGTGCTCGACCAGTTGGCCGCCCTCGAAGGAGACCTCGACCAGGCGCAGGGCGCGGACGTTGCCGTCGGCGTCGCCCAGGAACTCCTTGGTCGACACCGCGTAGACCCGCTCGCCACCCTCCTCGTGCGCGGAGGAGACCCGGTAGGTCATCGGGTACGTCGGCCACGGCTGGCCGTCGGGACGGTCCTCGGTCGGCCGCGGCATGATCTCCAGCTGCGTGATCGAGGCCGCGCCCTGACGGATCGAGGTGCCGAGGCAGTCGGCGCCCGTGTCGCCGCCGCCGATGATGACGACGTGCTTGCCGTCGGCGCGGATCTGGCCCTCGACGGTCTCGCCGAGCGCCACCCGGTTGGCCTGGGGCAGGAACTCCATCGCCTGGTGGATGCCGCCGAGCTCGCGCCCGGGGACCGGCAGGTCGCGCGGGACGGTGGAGCCGACGGCCAGGACGACGGCGTCGAACCGGTCGCGCAGCGCGTCACCGGTGAGCTTGCCGGTGCCGACCTCGACGCCGGAGCGGAAGACCGTGCCCTCGCGGCGCATCTGGTCGAGCCGGCGCTCGAGGTGCTTCTTCTCCATCTTGAACTCGGGGATGCCGTAGCGCAGCAGCCCGCCGGGCTGGTCGGCCCGCTCGTAGACCGCGACCGTGTGACCGGCGCGGGTGAGCTGCTGGGCCGCGGCCAGACCGGCCGGACCTGAGCCGATGACGGCGATGGTCTTGCCGGTGAGCCACTCGGGCGGCTGCGGCCGCACGAAGCCCGACTCGTAGGCCCGGTCGATGATCGAGACCTCGATGTTCTTGATCGTCACGGCCGGCTGGTTGATGCCGAGCACGCAGGCGGTCTCGCACGGCGCGGGGCAGAGGCGACCGGTGAACTCCGGGAAGTTGTTGGTCGCGTGCAGGCGCTCGATCGCGCCGTCCCAGTCGTCGCGCCAGACCAGGTCGTTCCACTCCGGGATGATGTTGCCCAGCGGGCAGCCGGAGTGACAGAACGGGATGCCGCAGTCCATGCAGCGGCTGGCCTGGACGTTGATGATCGGCAGCAGCGCGCGGCCGATCCCGCCCGGGTAGACCTCGTCCCAGTCGTTGACCCGCTCGGCCACCGGACGACGCTCGGCCACCTCGCGGCCGTTCTTCAGGAAACCCCTGGGGTCAGCCATTCTGCACCGCCTTCTTCATGGCCTGACGACCGCTGCGGGAATGAACAGGATGGCATCGGACGTCAGCCATGAAGCACCTCCATGATCCGGTTCGCCACGGCGGCCTCGTCGAGCCCCGACGCCTCGGCCTCGGCCTTGACCTCGAGCACCCGGCGGTAGTCGCGCGGCATGACTTCGGTGAAGCGGGGCAGGGCGGCGGCCCAGTCGGCGAGCAGCTCGCCGGCCACCTCCGATCCCGTCTCCTCGTGGTGACGGCGGACGAGCTGCTCCAGCTCCTCGGCGTAGCCCGCCGAGACCGGACCCAGGTCGACCAGCTCGCCGTTGACGCGGGACTCCGCGAGGTCGAGCACCCAGGCGACGCCGCCCGACATGCCCGCCGCGAAGTTGCGCCCGGTCGGGCCGAGGACGACGACCCGGCCGCCCGTCATGTACTCGCAGCCGTGGTCGCCCACGCCCTCGGTGACGATGCTCGCGCCCGAGTTGCGCACGCAGCACCGCTCCCCCACGCCGCCGCGGATGAAGATCTCACCCGAGGTCGCGCCGTAGGCGATGGTGTTGCCGGCGATGACGTGCTCGTCGGCACGGAAGGTCGCCGCCCGGTCGGGGCGGATCGCGATCCGGCCGCCGGAGAGCCCCTTGCCGACGTAGTCGTTGGCGTCGCCCTCGAGCCGCAAGGTGATGCCCCGGGGGACGAAGGCGCCGAACGACTGGCCGGCGGAGCCGACGAAGGTCAGGTCGATCGTGCCGTCGGGCAGGCCCGCGCCGCCGTGCTTCTTGGTGACCTCGTGGCCGAGGATCGTGCCGACCGTGCGGTGGACGTTGCGGATCGCCAGCTGGGCGCGCACCGGCTCGCCGGTCTCGATCGCCGAGGCCGCCAGGGGCAGGATCTCGGTGACGTCGAGCGACTTGTCGAGGGCGTGGTCCTGGGTGCCGGTGTTGCGCAGGTCCTGGTCGGGGAAGTGCGTCGCCGCGACGTCGACCTTGTGCAGGATCGGCCCGAGGTCGAGACCCTGCGCCTTCCAGTGGGTGACGGCGTCGAGCGTGTCGAGGGTCTCGACCTGGCCGACCGCCTCGGCGATGCTGCGGAACCCGAGCTCGGCGAGCAGCTCGCGGACCTCCTCGGCGATGAACTCGAAGAAGTTGACGACGTACTCGGCCTTGCCGCTGAACCGCTCGCGCAGCGCGGGGTTCTGCGTCGCCACGCCCACCGGGCAGGTGTCGAGGTGGCAGACCCGCATCAGGATGCAGCCGGAGACCACCAGCGGCGCGGTCGCGAAGCCGAACTCCTCGGCGCCGAGCAGCGCCGCGATGACGACGTCACGACCGGTCTTGAGCTGACCGTCGGTCTGGACGACGATCCGGTCGCGCAGGCCGTTGAGGAGCAGCGTCTGCTGCGCCTCGGCGAGGCCGAGCTCCCAGGGACCGCCGGCATGCTTGAGCGACGTCAGCGGGGACGCGCCGGTGCCACCGTCGTGACCGGAGATCAGGACGACGTCGGCGTGCGCCTTCGAGACGCCCGCCGCGACCGTGCCCACGCCGACCTCGGAGACCAGCTTCACGTGGACTCGGGCCGACGGGTTGGCGTTCTTGAGGTCGTGGATCAGCTGCGCCAGGTCCTCGATCGAGTAGATGTCGTGGTGCGGCGGCGGGCTGATCAGGCCGACACCCGGCGTGGAGTGCCGGGTCTTGGCCACCCACGGGTAGACCTTGTTGCCGGGCAGCTGGCCGCCCTCACCGGGCTTGGCGCCCTGCGCCATCTTGATCTGGATGTCGTCGGCGTTGGTGAGGTACTCGGAGGTGACACCGAAGCGACCGGACGCGACCTGCTTGATCGCGCTGCGCCGCTCGGGGTCGTAGAGCCGCTCGGAGTCCTCGCCGCCCTCGCCGGTGTTGGACTTCGCGCCCAGCCGGTTCATGGCGATCGCCAGGGTCTCGTGCGCCTCGCGGGAGATCGAGCCGTAGGACATCGCGCCGGTCGAGAACCGCTTGACGATCTCGGACACCGGCTCGACCTCGTCGAGCGGGATCGGCGTGCGGCCGACCTCGTCGGCGTCCTTGAACTTGAACAGCCCGCGCAGCGTCATCAGCTTCTCGGACTGGTCGTCGACGGCCTTCGTGTACTGCTTGAAGATGTCGTAGCGACCGGTGCGCGTGGAGTGCTGCAGCCGGAACACCGTCTCGGGGTTGAACAGGTGCGGCTCGCCCTCGCGACGCCACTGGTACTCGCCGCCGATCTCGAGCTCACGGTGCGCGGGCGCGATGCCGGCCGGCGGGTACGCCTTGGCGTGCCGCGCGGCGACCTCCTGGGCGATGGCGTCGAGCTCGACGCCGCCCAGCTTGGAGGTGGTACCGGTGAAGTAGCGATCGACGACCGTCTGCGAGAGGCCGATGCACTCGAAGATCTGGGCGCCCGTGTAGGACGCCACGGTGCTGACGCCGATCTTGGACATCACCTTCACCACGCCCTTGCCGAGCGCCTTGATCAGGTTCTTGACCGCCTGCTCGGGCTCGGCCTTGACGTAGTAGCCCTCGCGAGCGAGGTCCTCGACCGACTCCATGGCCAGGTAGGGGTTGACCGCCGCCGCGCCGTAGCCGACGAGGAGCGCCACGTGGTGGACCTCGCGGACGTCGCCGGCCTCGACGAGGAGGCCGACCTGGGTGCGGGTCTTCTCGCGCACCAGGTGGTGGTGCACCGCGCCGGTGAGCAGCAGCGACGGGATCGGGGCCAGGTCGGCGGTCGCGTGCCGGTCGGACAGCACGATGATCCGCGCCCCGCCGGCGATCGCGGCCGAGACCTCGGCGCAGATCTCGTCGATCTTGGCCGCCATCGCGGCGCCGCCGCCGTTGACGTCGTAGAGGCCGCGGGCGACGTGGGTCTCGAAGCCCGGGTGGTCGCCGTCGCGGTTGAGCTGCCGGATCTTCACCAGGTCGTCGTTGGAGATGACCGGGAAGGGGACGACGATCTGGCGACAGGACGCCGGACCGGGCTCGAGCAGGTTGGCCTCGGGGCCGATGGTGCCGTTGAGCGAGGTGACGAGCTCCTCGCGGATGGCGTCGAGCGGCGGGTTGGTGACCTGCGCGAACAGCTGGCTGAAGTAGTCGAACAGCAGCCGCGGCTTCTCGCTCAGCGCCGCGATCGGCGAGTCGGTGCCCATCGAGCCGAGCGCCTCGCCGCCGGTGTTGGCCATCGGCGTGAGGATGACGCGCAGCTCCTCCTCGGTGTAGCCGAAGATCTGCTGGCGCCGGGTGACCGAGGCGTGGGTGTGCACGATGTGCTCACGCTCGGGGATGTCGTCGAGGTGGATGATCCCGCCGTGCAGCCACTCCCCGTAGGGGTGCTCGCCGGCGAGCTGGTCCTTGATCTCCTCGTCCTCGATGATCCGGTGCTCCTCGGTGTCGACGAGGAACATCCGGCCCGGCTGGAGGCGGCCCTTGCGGACGACCGTGGCCGGGTCGAGGTCGAGCACGCCGACCTCGGAGGCGAGGACGACGAGGCCCTCGTCGGTGACCCAGAAGCGGGAGGGACGCAGGCCGTTGCGGTCGAGGACCGCGCCGATCTGGGTGCCGTCGGTGAACACGACGCACGCCGGGCCGTCCCACGGCTCCATGGTGGCGGAGTGGAAGCGGTAGAACTCGCGCCGCTTCTCGTCCATCTCGGCGTGGTTCTCCCACGCCTCGGGGATCATCATCAGCACCGCGTGCGGCAGGCTGCGACCACCCATGTGGAGGAGCTCGAGCACCTCGTCGAAGGACGCCGAGTCGGAGGCCCCGGGCGTGCAGATCGGGAAGAGCCGCTCGAGGTCGCCCGGGATGTTGTCGGAGGCCAGCAGCGCCTCGCGCGCCCGCATCCAGTTGCGATTGCCCATGACCGTGTTGATCTCGCCGTTGTGGGCGATGAACCGGAACGGGTGGGACAGCGGCCAGCTCGGGAAGGTGTTGGTCGAGAACCGCGAGTGGACGACGCCGATGGCCGAGGCCATCCGCTCGTCGACCAGGTCGGGGAAGAAGTTGTCGAGCTGGTCGGTCGTCAGCATGCCCTTGTAGGCGAGGGTGCGCGACGACAGCGACGGGAAGTAGGCGTCGGTCTCGTGCTCGGCGCGCTTGCGCAGGCAGAAGGCCAGGCGCTCGAGGTCCATGCCGTTGAGCGGGCCGCCCGCGGCCTGGACGAAGAGCTGGACGAACGTCGGCATGACGGTGCGCGCCATGGTGCCGAGGATGTCCGGGTTGATCGGGACCTCGCGCCAGCCGAGAACCGTGAGGCTCTCCTCGGCCGCGATCTCCTCGATCCGGGCGCGGGTCTTGGCGACCTGGCCCTCGTCGCCGGGCACGAACGCCGTGCCGACGGCGTAGCTGCCGGCTGCCGGCAGGGTCAACCCCTGCTCGGCGGTCACCGCGCGCAGGAAGGCGTCGGGGACCTGCATGAGAATGCCGGCACCGTCGCCGGAGTTGGGCTCCGCACCTGCGGCACCGCGGTGCTCGAGGTTGCGGAGGGCCGTCAGAGCCTTGACCACGATGTCGTGGCTGGCCTCACCGGTCAGCGTCGCGACGAAGGCGACGCCACAGGCGTCCTTCTCGTGACGCGGGTCGTAGAGACCCTCCGGCGGCGGGAACGCGTGCGAATAGGGCACCAGGGTTCTCCCGTCGACTACGTCTGCGGCCGCCGCCGTCACCGGGAAGGCGACAGGGAAGTCCACAGAAGGTGGGGCGCAAGGGACAGCATTGGCCCACGCGGCGGAGTGCACAGGTTAGCACTCTGTGACCTCATATTTCGCTGAGATCACGACGGGATGGACACCCGGTGCCCGCTCAGCCGAACCGCCCGTTCACATAATCCGCCGTGCGGGAGTCCTGCGGGTTGTCGAAGATCACACCCGTCGGCCCCTGCTCGACGATGACGCCCGGCGTGCCGTGGGCCGCCAGGAAGAAGGCGCACCGGTCCGAGACGCGGGCCGCCTGCTGCATGTTGTGGGTGACGATCACGATCGTCACCTCGGATCCGATCTCGCGGATCGTCTCCTCGACGACGCGCGTCGAGGTGGGGTCGAGCGCCGAGCACGGCTCGTCCATGAGCAGCACCCGGGGGCGCACCGCGAGCGAGCGGGCGATGCAGAGCCGCTGCTGCTGGCCGCCGGACAGCGCCGAGCCGGGCTGGCGCAGCCGGTCGCGGACCTCGACCCACAGCCCGGCGCGGGTGAGCGACTCCTCGACCAGGTCGTCGCGCTCGGCCTTCTTGATCCGGGAGCCGACCAGGCTGAGCCCGGCCAGCACGTTGTCGCGGATCGACATGGCGGGGAACGGGTTCGGCTTCTGGAAGACCATGCCGATCGCCCGGCGGGCGTCGGTGATCCGGCGGTCGGGGTCGTAGATGTCCTCGCCGTCGAGGCGCACCTCCCCCGCCAGCGCGGCGCCCGGCACCAGCTCGTGCATCCGGTTGAGGATCCGCAGGAAGGTGGACTTGCCGCAGCCCGACGGCCCGATCAGAGCCGTCACCTGTCCGGCGGGGAGGTCGATCGACACCCGGTCGAGCACCTTGCGCTGGCCGAACCACGCGGAGACGGCGTCCGCCTCCAGCCGGCCGGGTCGGTCGGCCGGCCCCGCGGGCGGCGGTGGGGCTGCCGGTGGCTCGCTGACGGCCGGGATGACGAGGGTGGCGTCGGACATGGTGCTTCTCCTTCGAGGGCGTCGGCG
>NZ_BAABAC010000006.1:0-47799 GCF_039537225.1 Nocardioides ginsengisoli | reverse complement strand
GCGCCGACGCGGTACCGGGTGCTACGTGACGACGAGCTTGTACGTCGGGCTGGTGCTGGCGGCGACCTTGGCGTTGCCGCTGAAGACGACCTTGATCCGGTGGGTCCCGGCCTTGCGCTTGGGCAGGGTGATCGTCAGGCGGCCGCCGTTGGCCGCGGTCAGGGCGACCTTCTTGATCGCCTTGCTGCCGTCGTAGACGGTGAAGCTGCCCGTGAACGCCGCGGCGGGCACGCCGGGCGCGGTGACCTGGGCGGTGATCTTCGGCGCCTTGGTCCGCTTGATCTTCACGGCGGCGAGCCGGCCGGTCGTCGTGGACCGGGCGGCGACGACCTTGACGCTCAGGGCGCCCTGGCTCGCGGCCGCGTCGGCGGTGCCGCTGAAGGCGACGGTCAGCGCGTGCGTCCCCGGCGCCAGCGCCAGCGCGCCGATCGGGATGTCGATGATGCCGTCGGCGTCGAGGGCCTTGGTCGCCAGCGTGGTGGCGCCCGTCTTGACGGCGACCGTGCCGCCCGCGGCACTGACGCCGGTGACGGTGGCGCGGACCGTGAACGCCTTGCCGTACGACGAGGTGGCCGGCGCGGTGCCCGTGGTGTGCGTCGCGGCCGGCTCGACACCGGCCTCCGGCCCGGCGACGACGGCCCAGTCGGCACCGGTCACCTTGACGTAGGCGGAGGCGTAGCGGTCGGACACGCCCTTGCTCGCCGCGCTGGTGCGCAGCCGCAGCTCGTAGACGCCGCCGAAGCTGCCCTGGCCCGAGCTCGAGAAGTCCTGGACGACGTCGGCCAGGCCGTAGCCGCCGGCGGTGCTCACCACGGGATGCCCGGCGAGCGGTGCGGGCACGGTGACGGCGCCCGGTCCGCTGAACCGGTCGGTGCCGGTCGCCTGGACACCGGGCCACGCCCCCGCCGCGGTGCCGGACTGGGCGGCGTGGACGAAGAGCGTGGCGTGGGTGTCGTCGGCGCGGACGGCGCCGTCGGCCGCCGCGAACGCCGGCAGGCCCGCGGCGACCGTGCCGGAGGTGACCACGGCGCCGTCGGCGTCGTAGAGCCGGAGCGGGACGTCACTTCGCGCCGGGTCGGCGACGGTGGCGTTGTCGCCGACGTACCAGTCGAGCGTGGTCGGGTCGCCGGTGAAGCTCGGCGCGGCAGCCGCCAGGCCGCCGATGGCGGAGGCGACGAGCGCCAGTCCGAGGACCGCGCTCCACCTCCTGGGGTGGGTGTTCAACATGTCTGTCTCTCCTAGGTCTGTGCTGACCGAACGGGTCAGGAACCACTGGTGGTGACGGCGCGGTCGACGCCGCGGCAGGACGCGTGGCCGCCCCGGACCAGCTCCCACGAGTCGCCGTCGACCCTGATGTCGGCGGTGTCGTAGTGGTCGGTGGCGCTGCCGTGCGCCGGCGAGCCGAGGATCAGCCGAAGCTGGACGTAGCCGTCGAAGCCGGCCGGGAAGGCGGTGACGAAGTCCTTGATCGACCACGCCTGCGCGGTGACCCGCGCGGCGGGCCGGCTCGGGTCGGCGTACGGCGTGGCCGCGGTGATCGGCGAGCCGCTGTACTCCTCGGGCGAGACGCCCTCGCGGGGCTGGTAGGCGAACAGCGTCGCCACCGCGCCCTCGCGGTCGGCGCCGGCCGGCGCGGTCTCCCCCACCACCACGTCCGCGAAGGGACGGTCGGCGATCCGGCCGCCGGTCACCGCCTTGCCCGTGGCCGAGCAGAGGGTGATCCCGCCCGTGGACGCGGCGTCGACGTACGGCGCCTCGGCCCGGTGGGAGAGCCGCCAGACGACGGCGGCGACGACGACCGCGACGACGAGCACGGCCGCGGGCAGTGCGGCGCCGAGGCGCCGCCGCGAGGTCCGCGGCGCCGACGACGAGGACGCCGAGGGCGTGGTGAGGGTTGCCATGGTGGGTTCCTGATCAGCCGCGCCGTCAGTCGACGGCGATCTCGGCGTTGTCGGTGCCGAACACGTGGTAGTCCGGCGTCACGCCGGCTGCCTCGAGCAGGGCCTGGCCGGCGGGGGTGCGCACGAACGGCAGCGGGCCGTCCGGGTTGTAGAACAGCGCCTGCACCCAGTTGAGCGTGCTGCCGGGCTGCCACGGCTCGTTCGAGGTCAGGTCCGACTCGCGGATGAGCGCGTTGTAGGCGAAGTTGCCGCCGTACGGCGCGGTCGGGGTGTTGTTGTCGGTGTTGCTGTCGCCGTCGAGCAGCTTGATGCCCGCCGCGTTCGCCGCGGTGCGGTGACCGTCCTCGGTGTTGTAGTTGTTGGTCTTCTGGCCGTCGAAGGTCTGCGTGTAGTAGCCCTTGTTGAGCGTGCGGTAGCGACCGCGCGGGAAGGGCACGATGGCGTTCTTGCGCTGGGCGTCGGTGAGCCCGGTGATCGCCGTCGGGTCGTTCTGCTGGACGTTGAACGAGTTGGGGTTGTCGCGGCCCGTGAAGGTGCTGTTGCCCGGGTTCTGGCGCTTGACGTTGGCGAGGAAGGTGTTCCACATGCCCGCGTCCGAGGGCAGGGTCAGCGGGACGATCGTCTCGCTCGGCGCCGGGCCGTCGTAGCCGGGGATCTGGCCCCACGTCGTCCACTGACCGGAGTAGATCTTCAAGATCGCCTCGGCCGTCAGCGTGCTGGGCGCGTTGGTGGTCGTGGCGGTCGCGATCAGCTGCCGGTCGGTCGCGATCTGGACCCGGTAGAGCTTGGTGCCCTGCTTGGCGAAGATCTGGGCCTGGTGGTCGGCGGTGAGCGGGTCGGGGCTGCGGCCCACGTCGATCCAGTCCTGGTCGTCGTTGATGATCGCGTCGCGGCCGCCACCGCCGCCGCCGGTGGGCCGGACGACGAGGTCCTGACCGGCGCGCAGCGCGATGGTCGGGTTGAGCAGCTTGATGTCGCCCTGCTTGACGTACTTCACGCCGTTGTCGCCGACGGTGCCGTTGCCGGTGATGGTCGGCAGCTGGCGCGGGTCGGTGTAGGCGCTTCGCCCCTGCGCGTCGCCGGAGGAGTCGAAGTTGACGAACCGGAAGCGGTTGCCGGCGGTGTTGTAGCCGGGCAGCTCGTGGTAGCCGTCGGCCAGGAAGTTGAACGAGTTCTGGATGATGTCCGACCCGGTCGCGACGACGTCGTGAGGCTGGGGTGCGGGATCGGCGTGGGCCGGGGCGAGGGACAGCGTGAACGCCGCGGCGGTGGCCGCGCCCACGACCGCCAGGGAGGCGGTCTTGCGACGAGTGAGCATCGGGAAAACCTATCTGTAGTAATCCAGTAGAAATACTCCCGAGCGTGCCGAGGACGCTAGGGGAACTGCGGTGCGCGATCGGCCCGGATCTCGGGATGCGAGACCGATGCGCGCCGGTGCAAGGTGAAGCGAGGCGGGGTGCGAGGTCACAGCAGGGCAGGCAGCAGGCGGGACGCGATCGACGACGTGAGCCAGAGCACGGCGACCGCCGCCGGGGCGCCCGCGATCCAGGCCGCGGCACGCGACCAGCGGCTCCACGCCCACACCAGCCCCGCCAGGACCGCCGTCAGGAGCAGCAACGCCAGCGCGATCTCGGCGAGCGTCCCCGCGTCGACGTGGGACGCGAGCAGGGTGGGCTCCGGGTCGGGGGCGGAGCGCGGCCCGGCGGCCACCGCACCCGACGCGAGCGTCGCGTCGACGTACAGCGTCTGCGACGGACGGAGCCGGGCCAGCCGGCTTCCGGTGCCCGCGGCCGTGATCAGCGTGAGCCGCCCCGAGCCCGCGGTCGGTGCGGGCGGCGCCGGGTCGCCGGCACGTCGCAGCCCGGTGACCCGGTACTCGAAGTGACCCTGCGCCGTCGTGACCGAGACCAGTGCCCCGACGCGGATGTCGGGGAGCCGGGCGAACGGCCGGCCGTAGGAAACCGCGCGCCCGGCCACCACGCTCACGCCGAGCTGGCCGGGCAGCACCGTGCCGCGACGGTGTCCCGGGCCGCTCTGCAGCTGGCGTGCGCGCGTCCCCTCGACGACCACCACGGGGTCGAGGTCGAGCGACGGGATGCTGAGCAGGGCGACCGGCGCTCCCGCGTCGATCGGCGCGCCGGTGGGCGCGGTGCCCTCGGCGAGCTCGGTGCGCAGCTCGCCGTACAGCGCGCTCTGGGCGTGGTGCTGCTCGAAGTCGCTTAGCACGAGCAGGTGGAGGAGGCACCAGCCCAGCACCAGCGAGAGCGCCATCAGCGCCCGGCCGCCGGCCACCCGGATGCTCGCCTCGCCACCGCCGGTCGGCGGCGGCGACGCGTCGATCTCGCCGGCATGGAGGATCGTCATCGCGACCTCCTCGGCCGTGCGGTCCAGACCGCGGCGAGGCCGGCGCGCAGTACGTCCAGCCAGCGCAGGACACCGCCCGCGACGGCGCTGAGTGCCGCGAGCAGCACCAGTGTGGGCATGCCCACCCGGCCCAGGGCCGACTGCTCCCCCGCCGTCAGCGTCGTCTGCGCCTCGACGACCGGCGTGCCGGTCGGCGCGGCGACGGCCGGGGCGGCGTCGGGTGCCGCCGCGGGAGGCGCTGCCCCGGGGGCGCCGGCAGGTGCGACCGGCTGCGCGGTCGGCTTCGGCGCCGGGACCGCGGCCTTGGAGAAGTCACAGGCCTTCGTGAGGGACGGCGACGTGGCCGCGGCCGCGTCGACCCGCGGCACGGCGCCGTGCTGGCCCCGCACGGCCACGACCGCGTTCGCGAGGTAGGTCCGCTCGGAGGTGAAGCCGTCGGCGTCGGTCACCGGCAGATAGCCCGCCGGGAGCGAGCCGTTCGCCTGACCCGGACGCTGACCGGCACCACCGGCGTAGCAGAGGAACCGGGCGAGCTTCCCGGCCGTCGCGGCGTCGATGCCACTGGTCGGCAGGACGGCGTAGACGGGCAGCGCACCCGGATAGGCCTGCGCGCCGGCGCCCGTGAGCCCGCGGTAGTCGAGCACCCAGGTCCCCGCCTCGGCGTCCGGCGCCAGTAGCGGCACGGCGGCCTTGAGCCCCGCCGTGTCGGCCGCCGCGAAGGTGCGACCGTCCGCGTTCGCGAAGGTCGCGCCCGGCGCCACGGACGACGTCGTCTGCAGGTCCGCGGTCCGCAGGTTGTAGCGGCGGGCCGCCGAGAGGGAGACCAGGCCGATGACGAACCGGTGGCCGACCGCCTGCCGCCCCTCGGTCCGCAGCGGCAGCGTGGTGTGGTCGAAGCCGTCGTAGCGGCACACGGTCGCGACGGCGGAGTTGGCGAACTGGAGGTTCAGGCTGACCGCGGCGAGCCCGGACAGTGGGTTCGCGACCAGCTGCAGGTACGGCGTCGGGCTGTTGCGGTAACAGGCGTTCTGGTCGATGTACCACTGCGGCGCGACGTACTCGTCGAGCAGCGGCCAGCTCTCGACCGGCAGGTCGATCCCCCGGTAGGCCGGGTTGACCTTCATGCCCCACGGGTCGGGGGTGCCGTCGAGCCAGGCCCGGGCCTCGGGGTCGGCGTCGATCCAGCGGGTCAGGGCCCACACCAGGTCGGAGTTGGCCGAGAAGACCTGCAGCGCCGCCGCCGACTCCAGGGTGGTGCTCTCGGGGATGCCCGGGTTGAGCGCCTGGAACTCGGGGTCGACGGTGAGGTTGTAGGGGTTGCCGGTGAGGCCCGCGTGGCCGCTGCGCACGAAGGACGTCGCCGGGTACGACGCGCTGAGCAGCTTCGCGACCAGTCGGGCGTTCAGCCGCAGCCGTTCCTTGCGCTGCTTGTCCGTGCCGTCGATCGAGAAGGCGATCGCGAACCCGCCGAAGGCGATCGGCGCCTGTACGACGGGTCGCTGGTAGCCGCCGTCCTGGGGCGCGGAGCTGAACGCGCCGGTGATCTCGCCGCGCTCGAGCAGGCTCCGGGCCAGGGACTCCGACTGCTGCACGTGGGTGAAGGAGAAGAGCGACGGGGTCGTGCAGAACGTGGGCCGCCACGACGCGGTGAGCTCGTTGAGCGTCACCGAGCCCATCAGCTCGACCGGAGTCTGGTCCGAGTCGGCGGGACACACCTCCGCCGTCGGCGCGAACGAGAGCGGCACCGAGATCCGGTTGCGCCAGTTGGACGCCGACCACCACAGGTTGCCCCGGACCGCCTGGTCCGAGCTGCGGCTCGTGGCCGGCTCGCCGGGCGCATAGCTGCCGGTACGGCGGCAGGTGGCGTCCGCCGTCGCGAGCTGCGTCGCCGACAGCGGCACGCCCGCCTTGGTGGTCTGCGGCTGCCTGGCCGGCAGCTTGGTGCCGAACGCGTCGCAGCTGACGCCGACGATGGGCACCGCGACGAGCGCGCACGCGACGGTCGCCGAGCAGCCCAGCGAGGCGTTCTCCGCCTTGGTCCAGACCGCGAAGTCGGCGACGCCCTTGCCGTCGGGACCGGTGATCCCGTACGTCGTGTTGCTCGGCACCCCGCCGCGCTCCGCGGAGTCGGACTCGGGCGCCGTGGGGGTGCAGCCCGCGTCGGGGTCGGGGCCGCCGTAGTAGGTGGTGCCGCCGGCCGCGCGGAACGGCAGCCAGCGGGCCGTCGTCGGCTGGGCCAGCTTCGCGCAGGCGTCGGGCAGGTCGGCCGGCTCGCCCACGACGGGCCCGCGGTCGGCGGCGTCGGCGTAGGCGTCGAAGCGCCAGGCCGGCGTGCTCGACGCTGCGGCGACGTAGCGCTCGGGCGAGGTCTGGGTCCAGCAGGTCTCGGGGGTGAGCCGCGCCTGTCCCTTCGGCACCGACGCCGCGTCGACGCCGCGGCACTGGAGCAGCACGAAGGGATACTCCTGGTTGCGGCCCTCGGACGAGTTCGGGTCGGCGACCACGGCACCGGTCGGGGTCGCGCCCTCCCAGGTCACCCGGATCTCCTGACGCCCCCGCAGGTCGGTGTTCTGGGAGACGTGCAGCCGCACGTCGTGGGTGCTCTGCACGGTCTCCGTGCCGTCGGCGTCGACGAAGACCCGCCGTGCGGTGACCGACGCGGTGATGCCCTCGGCGGCGCCCGCAGGCCCCGATCCGGCGGGCAGCACCAGCGCCAGGGTCCCGAACACCAGCGCCAGCGCGAAGAGCACGCGCACCGCCGTGTGCCGCGGCGAGGGCGCGGCGTGCCTGCCCGCGCTCATCGGCGTCCCTTGCTTCGGCCGACGACCTGGGCCACGACCGGCGGAATCACCAGCACGCCGCCGAACAGCCCGATCACCAGGGCGGCCAGCACCGTCGGCGGTCCGCTGCCGGAATCGGGGTCCAAGGTGGCGGCGACGACGGAGACGTCGGTGCTCGTCGTACCGGCTCCGGCGCCGTCGTCCGCCACGGGCGCGCCCGCCGGGGCGGCCGCGTCGGGGACGCCGTCCCCGTCGGTGTCGACGGACGGCGGCGCGCCCGCCGCTCCGGGCGCCGGGGCCCCGGCGCTCGGCTGGCCGGAGGGCTTGGCGCCCGTGCCCTTGTCGCCCGGGTTGAGGTTGAACGAGCCCACGCCCTCGGCGCAGGGGCCCTGGCCCGGCCGGTCGCACGCGGCCGGCATCGGCGCGATCTTGGCGAGGTAGTTCTCCGACGGCTTGCCGGGCACGAACGTCGGGTTGTGGCAGTCCTTGACGTTCTTGATGATCGAGGCGTCGAACTGCACGTTGGGGTCGGCCAGCTTCAGCTTGTTGACCTGGGTGAAGCTCGCCTGGACCAGGTTGACCGGCAGCGGCGAGTAGCCGATCGGGCCGATCGCCGACTGCCCCACGCAGATCGAGTGCTTGAGGAAGTCCACCAGGGCCTGCCGCTTCGCGGTCGTCATCCGCGAGTCGTTCGACGCGGTCGGGATGATCGCGTAGACGTACGACGACAGCGGGTAGGTCCGCTTGTCCGGGTTGACGTAGACGCGGTCGAGCTTCTGCGTGAGGTAGTTCGGGTCCTTGGGATCGTCGTTGATCTCGGCCTGGGTGAGCGCGACCGCGACGTTGTACTGCGTCGGGAGCGTGTAGTAGCCCGCCTTGTTGAGCAGCTTGGCGACCGGGTAGTCGGCGGCCAGCGGGTAGGAGTACTCCTCCATCGCGATCGCGCCGACCGAGCCCTTGGACTTGAGGAAGTTCATCACGCCGTCGGAGCCGGTCTGCGCCCGCTGCTGGCCGCGCGCGGCGCCGCAGTTGAGCGGGAAGTAGTCGGTCGGCACGGCCTTGCCGCCGTTGCAGTCGCGCCAGAGCGTGGCGTACTGGCTGGTCATCCAGGTGCTGAACTGGTTGGTCACGCCGGCGCCGTCGGCGCGCACCACCGGGATGATCGGGATCGACGGCAGCGCCTTGCCGTTGTTGTCGGACGTGATCGCCGGGTCGTTCCAGTTGGTGATCTTGATGGTGAAGATCTTCGCCAGCGTCTCCCCCGACAGCCGCAGGGTGCGCACCTGCTTGCCGCCGACCTGGAGGTTGTAGGGGAAGGCGGTGCCGCCGGCCACGACCGGCAGATAGGCGAACGAGCGTCCCAGTGAGGAGTCGACGGCGCCCGTCGACGGGTCCTTGCCACGGTACGGCGAGTCGGTGACGCCGAAGTCGGTGGACTTGTTGGCGTAGTCCTTGCGGCCCTGGGCGGCGCCGTTGGCGGTGTAGACGACCTTGAGGTCCTTGGCGTCCACCTCGGCCACCCACTGGTTGACGGCGTTGGCCGCCCAGGAGGAGCCCGAGCCCTGGATCAGCGCGTACGTCGGAGCGGCCGCGGTCGCGGCTCCGGGGCCGGAGAGCAGGGCGAGGTAGCCGGCCAGTACGACGACGAACGGGCGGACTCCGCGACGGAGAAGCGGGATCATCGGTTCTTCCTTCCCCTGGCAGCCAGGCGGGCGAGCAGGAACAGCGAGAGCACCACGGCGAGGAGCACCGTCGCGCCGGCATAGGCGCGCTGCTCCATCTGCGGGCTCCCGGTGCTGACCGCCGCGTAGACGAAGAGCGGCAGCGAGTTCATCGGGTTGTGGGTGGGATCGGCGTTGAAGAAGGTCGACGCCCCGGAGGTGAGCAGCAGCGGCGAGGTCTCGCCGACGGCGCGGGCGACGCCGAGGATCAGTGCTGTCGCGAGGCCGGGGCGGGCGGTCGGGAGGACGACCTTCCAGACCGTCTGCCAGCGTCCCGCGCCGAGGGCGTACGACGCCTCGCGCAGGCCGTTCGGCACGACGCGGAGCACGACCTCGCTGGCGCGCGCCATGATCGGCAGCGCCATCACCGCGAGCGCGAGCGCCGCGGCCAGTCCGCTGGTCTCCATGCCGAGGTTGACGATCCAGACGGTGTAGACGAACAGGCCGGCGACGATGGACGGCAGCGCCGTCATCGCCTCGACGACGGTGCGGACGAGGGCGGCGCCCTTGCCCCCGACCTCGGAGATGTAGACCGCGGCCGCCAGGCCCAGGGGCATCGCGATGACGACGGCGATGCAGACCTCGATGACCGTCCCCAGGATGGCGTGCGCGACGCCGCCCCGCGTGAACGGGTCGTCGGCCTTGACCCCGGCCATGTCGTGGGTGAGGAAGCTCAGGTGGCTCAGGGCGGGCAGGCCCTTCCACACCGTCGTCGCGACCGTGCTCAGCAGGGCCATCCCGATCAGCGCGGGCGCCGCCATCACGATCGAGGCGACCACCCGGTCGATGACGATCCGGCGCGGCTGGGTGAGCGCGGTCAGCCCGGCGTAGAAGACCACGAAGGCGGCGTACCAGACGACGAGCAGGCCGATCGTGCTCTGGAAGGCGAGCAGTCGCGCGCAGAGCAGCCAGGCGGTCGCCGCGGAGCCGACGACGGCGCCGGCCAGCGTGAGCAGGTCCTCCCGGGTGCGGTGCCCAGCCCGGCGCAGGGTCTCCTCGGGCGCGGGGCTCGGCGTCGCGAGGTGGCGCGGCGCCTCGGGCGGCGCGGTCGTGACGCTCACAGCTCGGTCACCCCGCCACCGCGCGAGCGGGCCACGACGACGGCGGCCAGGCTGTTGACGACGAGGGTCATCACGAAGAGCACGAAGCCGGCGGTGAGCAGCGCCGAGAGCTGCGCAGGCGAGGCCTCCTTGAAGCCCGAGGCGATGAGCGCCGAGATGGTCGCCGTGCCGGACTCGAGCACGTAGGGCTTGATCTCGAAGGCCTGCGAGATGACCATCACCACCGAGATCGTCTCGCCGAGCGCGCGGCCGAGCGCGAGCATCGTGCCGCCGATCATGCCGCCGCGGCCGAACGGCAGCACCACGGTGCGCACCATCGCCCAGCGGGTCGCGCCCAGCGCGAGCGCGGCCTCCTTCTCCCCCACCGGGGCCTCCGCGAACACCTCGCGCATCACCGAGGTCGCCATCGGGAAGATCATCATCGCCACGGCGAGCGCGGCGATCGCGGCCGAGCCGGCGTACGACGGGTAGCCCGGCGCCTGGTCCCAGATCGGGTAGTCGACGTCCGTGCGCACGTGGAAGAACGGGATCCAGCCGAAGTGCTTGCTGATCCAGTGCGTGACGACCGTCGCGTGCGGCTGGACCACGATGAGCACCCAGAGTCCGAACACGATGCCCGGCACCGCCGCCATCAGGTCGACCAGGCGCACCAGCAGGGGGCGCGCCCACGCCGGCGCCCAGTCGGTGATGAACAGGGCGGTGAGCAGGGCCAGCGGGACCGCCAGGAGCAGCGCGATGACGGCCACCTGCAGCGTGCCCAGCAACACGGCGGCGATCCCGACGACGTCCTGGCTCGGCAGCCAGCGGTACTCGGTGAAGAACGACAGCCCGTAGTGGTGCAGCGTCGGGATCGACTGGTAGCCGAGGAACAGCCCGATGCTCGAGGTGATGGCCAGGACGACGAACGCCAGCGCGCGCACCGCGTGCAGGAAGGTCCGGTCCTGCAGTGAGTAGCGGACGGCGATCGGTCGCGGCTCGTCCTCGACGGCGTCCGGCGGCGGATCCTCCGCGGACGCCTCAGGCGGCAGGACAGCGTGATACGGCATGACAGGGCACCCTCAACCGCTCAGGGCCCCCGATGGCCGATCGACTAGTGGCCAAAGACTAGTAGATCGGCTGTATTAAGTTGTTAGGTGGGGATCAAATGGTGGACGCGCCGCCCTCGGGCTCGTCGTTCGCGGCCTCGGCCTCGTCGTTCGCGGCCTCGGCCTGGACGGCGGGCGCGCGCCCGTCGACGTACACGCTCTCCTCGCGACCCGGCCGGTTCTTGGTCGCCCACGCGAAGTAGGCGGCGGCGAGGACGAAGAGCACGATCGAGGTCCACACGTTGAAGCGCAGGCCGAGGACGTTGTTGAGCTGGACGTCGTCGATGCGCAGGTCCTCGATCCAGCCGCGGCCCAGCGTGTAGGCCATGACGTAGACCGCCATCACCCGGCCGTGCCCGAGGCGGAAGCGCCGCTCGAGCCAGATGATGAGCGCGAAGGCGAGCAGGTTCCAGATGCACTCGTAGAGGAAGGTCGGGTGGAAGGTCGCGAACTCCGGCGCGATGCCGCCGTTGGCCGCCACCGCGTCCTGGTAGGAGTCGCTGGCGAGGTAGGCGCTGCTGAAGTGGGCGCTGTCGATCTTCAGCCCCCACGGCAGGTCGGTCGGGCGGCCGTAGAGCTCCTGGTTGAACCAGTTGCCCCAGCGGCCGATCGCCTGCGCGACGAGGACGCCGGGCGCCAGCGCGTCGAGCAGCGGCAGCAGCCGGATGCCCTTGCGGCGGGCGCCGATCCAGGCGCCGAGCGCGCCCAGGCCGACACCGCCCCAGATGCCGAGGCCGCCGTGCCACACGTAGAGCGCGTCGACCGGATGGCCGCCGGAGCCGAAGTACTTCTCCCAGTCGGTGGCGACGTGGTAGAGCCGGGCGCCGACGACGCCGAAGGGCACCGCCCACACGGCGACGTCCTGCACCTCGCCGATCGTGCCGCCGCGCGCCTGCCAGCGCTTCTCGCCGATCCAGATCGCGACGATGATGCCGAGGATGATGCACAGGGCGTAGCCGCGCAGCGGGAACGGGCCGATGTGCCACACGCCCTGGGCGGGGCTGGGGATGCTCGCGGTGATGATCTGGGGCAGCACGTCGGTCCTCGCTCGGTGGTCTCAGTCGTCGTTCAGCAGCGCGTGGAAGTCGGCGGCGAACTCGATGCTCGACGTCTCCTGGCTCCACAGGGCCACGGCGTGGTCGCCGCGCATGCCCAGCGTGAAGGTGGAGTGGCCGCCGAGGTCGTAGCCGCCGGTGGGGAGCTTCACGCCGTCGTTGACGTAGACGTGGAGCGGCTCACCCGCCTCGATGATGGTGGGCAGCGGGCCGGTCAGGCCGATGAAGTCCTTGCCGTAGCCGTCGAGGTACTTCCGCAGCGTCTTCTCGTCGTCGCGCGCCGGGTCGGTGGTCACGAAGACCACGTCGACCTTGGCCCGGTCGGCGGAGTCGAGCCGGTTGAGCGCCGCGGACAGGTTGTTCATGACCAGCGGGCAGTAGTCGGCGCAGTGGGTGTAGCCGAAGAAGACGATGGTGAGCGGCTTCCTCGAGTCCTTCGCCAGCGAGTACGGCGCGCCCGCGGTGTCGGTGAGCTCGACGTCCGGCGCCGTGTAGGGGTTGTCGAGCCGGGTGCCGGTGAACTTCTCCGGCGTGCTGCCGCAGGCGGCCAGCAGCAGGCCGAGCACGGCCACGACGGCCGCCAGGGTCAGCGGCCGACGGCGCGACTCAGGCACGAACGCCTCCCTTGACCCCCTGCGCGAGGTCCTCGGTGAGCGTGCGCAGCGCGGCCAGCCCGGCGGCCCGATCGCCGGGGTGGTCGAGCAGCGTGCGCACGAAGGCGGAGCCGACGATCACCCCGTCGGCGTACGACGCCAGGTCGGCCGCCTGCGCGCCGGAGCTGACCCCGACGCCGACGCCGACCGGCAGGTCGGTGGTCGCCTTGGTGCGGGCGATCAGCGGGGCCACGCCCGCGGCCGTCGCCTGCTTGGTGCCGGTGACGCCCATGATGCCGGTGGCGTAGACGAAGCCGCGGCAGGCGGCGGTGGTCATCGCGATCCGCTCCTCGGTCGACGAGGGCGCGACCAGGAAGACCTTGTCGAGGTCGTGGCGGTCGGCGGCCTCGATCCACCCGGGCGCGAAGTCGGGCGTCAGGTCGGGCGTGATCAGGCCCGCTCCGCCGGCGTCGGCCAGGTCCTGGGCGAACCGGTCGACACCGTAGCGCTCGACCGGGTTCCAGTAGGTCATCACCAGCGTCGGCGTGCCGGTCGCGGCGACCGCCTCGACCACGCGGAGCACGTCGGTGGTGCGGATGCCGGCGTCGAGCGCCTGCTGGGCGGCGGCCTGGATGATCGGGCCGTCCATGACCGGGTCGCTGTAGGGCAGGCCGATCTCGATGACGTCGCAGCCGGCCTCGACCATGGTCTTCAGCGCGGCGATGCTGCCCTCGACGTCGGGGAAGCCGGCGGGCAGGTAGCCCACCAGGGCGGCGCGGCCCTCGGCCTTCGCCTTCGCGAAGGCGACGCTGCTGCTGGTCACTTGCTCCCCCCCGCCTGGCCCAGACCGAAGTAGTCGAGGGCGGTGCCCATGTCCTTGTCACCGCGGCCCGACAGGTTGACCAGCAGCGTCTGGCCGGGGCGCTCCTTCGCGAGCCGCAGCGTGCCGGCGACGGCGTGCGCGGACTCGACCGCCGGGATGATGCCCTCGGTGCGGGCGAGCAGCGCCATCGCGTCCATCGCCTCGGCGTCGGTGACAGGCAGGTAGGTCGCCCGGCCGGCCGCCGCGAGCGCGGAGTGCTGCGGGCCGACGCCCGGGTAGTCGAGGCCCGCGGAGATCGAGTGGGACTCGATGGTCTGGCCGTCCTCGTCCTGCAGCACGTAGGTGCGCGCGCCGTGCAGGACGCCGATCGAGCCGGCGAAGATGGTGGCCGCGTGGCGACCGGTCTCGACGCCGTCACCGCCGGCCTCGAAGCCGTAGATCGCGACCTCGGGGTCGTCGAGGAAGCCGGCGAACAGGCCGATCGCGTTGGACCCGCCGCCGACGCACGCGGTGACCGCGTCGGGCAGCGCGCCGTACTGCTCGAGGCACTGGCGGCGCGCCTCGTCGCCGATGCCGCGCACGAAGCTCAGCACCAGGCTCGGGAACGGGTGGGGGCCGGCGGCCGTGCCGAAGAGGTAGGCCGTCTCGTCGACCGTCGCGACCCAGTCGCGCAGCGCCTCGTTGATGGCGTCCTTGAGCGTGCGGGAGCCGCTCTTGACCGGGATCACCTCGGCGCCGAGCAGCTGCATCCGCGCGACGTTGAGCGCCTGGCGTTCGGTGTCGACCTCGCCCATGTAGACCGTGCAGTCGAGGCCGAGGTAGGCCGCGGCGGTGGCCGAGGCGACGCCGTGCTGGCCGGCGCCGGTCTCGGCGATCACGCGGGTCTTGCCCATCCGCTTGGTGAGCAGCGCCTGGCCGAGGACGTTGCGGATCTTGTGGGCGCCGGTGTGGTTGAGGTCCTCGCGCTTGAGCAGGATCCGCGCGCCGGCGACCTCGGAGAGCCGGGTGGCGTCGTAGAGCATGCTCGGGACGCCGGCGTAGTCGGTGAGCAGCCGCTCGAACTCGCCCGTGAACGCCGGGTCGGCCATCGCGTCGCGCCACGCCACGTCGAGCTCGTCGAGCGCCGCGATCAGCGCCTCGGGCATGAACCGGCCGCCGAAGGCGCCCGCGCCCCCGAACCAGCCGAGCGGGTCGGCGTCGTACGTGCTCATCGCGTGATTCCTGTCATCCGTCGTACTGCCTCGCGCGGTCCGCCGCTGCCGGACTCGCGCACGAGCGCCTCGCCGACGAGCACCACCCGGGCGCCCTCGCCGACGAACCGCTCGACGTCCTGGGGCCCGAAGATCCCCGACTCGGCGACCTTCACCCGGTCGTCGGGGATGAGGGGCGCGAGCCGGCCGAAGACGTCGAGGTCGACCTCGAGCGTCTTGAGGTTGCGCGCGTTGACGCCGATCAGCTCGGCGCCGACCTCGACCGCGCGGGCCGTCTCGTCCTCGTCGTGCACCTCGAGGAGCACGGTCAGCCCGAGCTCACGGGCGTAGTCGTGGAGCTGCGCCAGCCGCGCGCCCGGCAGCGAGACCGCCATCAGCAGCGCCAGGTCGGCGCCGGCCGCGCGGGCCTCGAGCAGCTGGTACTCGGTGACGATGAAGTCCTTGCGCAGCACCGGGACGTCGACCGCGGCGCGGACCGCGCGCAGGTCGTCGAGGCTGCCGCCGAAGCGGCGCTGCTCGGTGAGGACGCTGATCGCACCGGCCCCGCCGGCGGCGTACTCGCTCGCGAGGAGGGCCGGATCGGGGATGTCGGCGAGCTCGCCCTTGCTGGGGCTCTTGCGCTTCACCTCGGCGATGACGCTCGATCCGGGGCCGCGGAAGTGGGGCATCGGGTCGCGCGGCGGGTCGACGTCGGCGAGGGCGGCCCGCAGGTCCGCCTCCGAGATCGTCGCCTGACGCACGGCGAGATCCTCGAGCACTCCGGCGACGATCCCGTCGAGCACCGTGGGCTGGGGAGCCTGGGGGGCCGACATTGCGCCTCCGTCACGTTTAGCTGTTGGGCAGGGATGGGCATGAGCCGACGGCATCGCAACACACCGACGGAACTGTGTCGAGTGTGGCACGCGGCCGTTAGGGTTCCACACACCGCCCGGAACTCGGCCGGCCGAACGACACCCCGGAAATCCAGGAGGATCCCACGTGAGCTACAACGAGCCGCCCAACTACGGCACTCCTCCCCCACCGCCCACCCCCGGCTTCGGCGCCGGCGGCTACGGCGGTGGCGGTGGCGACCACCCGCAGGGGACGACGATCCTCATCCTGGGCATCCTCAGCATCGTCTGCTGTGGCCCGCTCGGCATCGCCGCCTGGGTCATGGGCAACAAGGCGATCAAGGAGATCGACGCCAACCCGGGCGCCTACAACAACCGCGGCACGGTCAACGCCGGCCGGATCTGCGGCATGATCGGCACGATCCTGCTCATCGTCGGCGTGGTGGCCTACATCATCCTGTTCGCCGTCGCAGGCTCGGTGAACTTCAGCACCAGCTGAGGCCGACCTCCTCAGCACGTCGCGAGGCCCCCTTCCGCAGCCGCGGGAGGGGGCCTCGTCGTTCGCGAGCGTGCGGGCTACGGCGCGAGCCAGGCGCCGAAGGACGTGTTGCGGACGACGGCGAAGGCCACCATCAGCACGAGCATCACCGCCGACCAGCGCGCGACCGTGCGACTGTCGGGATCCCAGGCGCGACCGGTCCAGCGGCCCGCGCTCCAGCGCCAGAAGATCCAGACGAGCAGCGGGATCGAGGCCACGAAGAGCAGATTGCTCGACGCGGCGTCGGCGACGTGCAGGTTGCTGAGGTCGTTGACGGCGCGCAGGCCGCCGCAGCCGGGGCAGTAGATGCCGAGCGCGGCCGACGGGCACAGCCCCCAGCTGCCGTGCTGGTGCGGGTCACGCAGGTGCAGAGCGACCGTCGCGGCGGTGACCCCGCCCACGACGAGGAGCGGCGCCAGCATCCGCCGTCGGCGCGAGGTGGCGCCGGCGTCGCGGACGGCCTGCGCCGCGAGGGTCATCGCAGGACCGGGCTCAGTGGCCCGGCTCGTGGAAGCCCATCTTCGCCATCACGAGGAACACCACGCCGCCGGCCAGGACGATGGCGGTGCCGATCCAGAACAGCGGCCAGTTGAGCGGCGAGAGGGACATGCCGATGGCGCCCACGACGAAGCCGGCCAGCGAGACGAGGACGGCGGTCCAGGCAGCAGGGGTGTTGCCGTGGTTGTCGGCCATGGAAGAGCTCCTCGAAGAGTCAGATGACAGGCGGTTCGGGGTGGTGCGGGTCGATTCTAGGGCCAGCCGACCCTCAGTCGGCGGTGGGGTCGTCGCCCTCGTCGAGGGACTTCCACAGGTCGAGGTTCGACTGCTCCTCCGGCTCCTGGACGGCCGCGGCCGGGCTCGGCCTGGTGCCGGCCGCCGAGCCGCCGACGGTCGGGGCGTCGTAGCGGGCGCCCATCTCGGGCCAGGAGCGGACGTTGCGGACGGCGGCGACGCTCGCGACGAGCGCGAGGACGCTGCCGACGAGCGCGATCCACAGCCAGGCGGTGCGGTCGAGCGGCACCGGCGCACCGCCGAGACCGAGGCGGGTGCTCATGTCGGCGGCGGCGTCGTCGTTCTGGACGAAGCCGCCCAGGACGGCGACAGCGAGCATGCCGGCGGCCGCGACCGCGGACAGCACCGCGACGACCCGTCGTACGACGCCGCGGGTGACGAGCAGGACGCCCCAGCAGGCGAGGGCGACGAGCGCCAGCGCGCCGGCGAGCGGGAACTGCACGCGACTGGAATCCTGCCCGGCGAAGCCGGTGAGACCGGCGGTCGCGAGGTACTTCGGCGAGACCTCGAGCATCGCCCGGTGGCCGGCGACGGCGACCGCGCCGCTGGCCGCGAGGCCGAGCAGCACGACCGGTCCGAAGGTACGGCGAGCGTCGCGCTCAGCCACCGATCAGCCCGTCGTCGAAGCACGTCCGCGCCCCGGTGTGGCAGGCGACGCCGGTCTGGTCGACCTTGACCAGCAGGGTGTCGCCGTCGCAGTCGAGGCGGACCTCCTTGACCTGCTGGGGGTTGCCGGACGTCTCGCCCTTGACCCAGTACTCCTGGCGTGACCGGCTCCAGTAGGTCGCCCGCCCCGTCGTCAGCGTGCGGTGCAGCGCCTCGTCGTCCATCCAGGCGAGCATCAGCACCTCGCCGGTGTCGTACTGCTGGACGACGGCGGGCACCAGCCCGTCGGGGGTGCGCTTGAGGCGCTCGGCGACGTCGGAGGGAAGACTCACGGCTCCATTATCCGTGCTGGGCCACCCACGAGGCGTGCAGCCTCGCGTACGGCGTCCCGGGCTGGGCGACGAGCTCGGCGTGCGGCCCGTGCTGGACGATCCGGCCGCGGTCGACGACGACCACCACGTCGGCGGCCTCGGCGGTCGAGAGCCGGTGGGCGATGGTGACCGACGTCCGGCCGCTCATCAGCCGCTCGAGCGCCCGGCCGATCCGGGTCTCGAGCTGCGGATCGACGGCGCTGGTGGCCTCGTCGAGCACGAGCAGGTCGGGGTCGGCGAGCTGCGCGCGCAGCAGCGCGACCAGTTGCCGCTCCCCCGCCGACAGGGACTCGCCGCGCTGGCCGACGCGCGTCTCGACGCCGTCGGGCAGCCCGGCCACCCAGTCGCCGAGTCCGATCGTCTCGGCGGCGGCGAGGATCTCGGCCTCGGTGGCGCCGAGCCGGCCGTAGCGGACGTTGGCGGCGAGCGTGTCGTCGAAGAGGAAGCCCTCCTGCGGGACCAGGACGACGCTGCTGCGCAGCGCGCTCTCGGCCACCTCGCGCAGGTCGATGCCGTCGAGCAGCACCCGCCCGCGGTCGGGGTCCATGAGCCGGGTGAGGAGCTTGGCGATGGTGGACTTGCCCGACCCGGTCTCGCCCACGACCGCGACCCGCTGCCCGGCGGGGATCACCAGGTCGATGTCGGACAGCACCTCCGCGCCGCCCGGGTAGGCGAAGCCGACCTCCTCGAAGCGGACGTCGATCGCGCCCTTCGGCAGCGACCTCCCTTCGGGGCCCGGGTCGACCAGGTCGGCGGGCGTGTCGAGGATGCCGATGACGCGGCGCCAGCCGGCGATGGCGTTCTGGGCGTCGGTGAGGATCTGGGTGCCCATCTGGACCGGCCCGACGAAGAGCGTGACCAGGAAGGCGAACGCCAGCACCTCGCCGGCCGTGATGCCGTCACCCCAGGCGAAGCCCTGGCCCAGCCAGATGCCGACGATGAGGACGCCCGCATTGGCGAAACCGGCGGAGATGCCGCCGAGGCTGAACGAGAACGCGGTGAACCCCTGCGCCCGCGTGCTGGCGGCCTTGTGGGTGTCGATCGCGACGTCGATGCGCTGCTGGGTGCGGGCCTCGATGGCATAGGACTTGACGACGGCCGCGCCGACCACCGGCTCGGACACGGCGGAGAGCAGGGCGCCGACCTGGCGTCGTACGGTGCCGTAGGCGGCGGCCAGCTTGCGCTGGAAGTAGCGCAGGCTGAGGAAGAGCGGCGCGAAGCAGACCCACACCACGATCGTGAGCTGCCAGCTGTAGCAGACCATCACGATCGTCGCGATGAGCATCTGCCCGATGCTGACCACGAAGATCAGGCCGCCGAACACGAGGAACTGACTGACCTGGTCGACGTCGCTCGTCACCCGCGAGACCAGGGCACCGCGGCGCTCGGTGTTCTGGGTGAGCAGCGGGAGGTCGTGCACGTGGCGGAACGCCTTGATCCGCAGCGTCGCGAGACCGCGCTCGGCGGTCGAGAAGAGCCGCGCCGTCATCGCGTACGACGCCCAGCTGGTCACCACGATCGCCGCGGCCGCCGCCAGGGCGAGCCAGAGCGTGAAGGAGGGATCGGGGCCGCCGGCGCCACGCAGCCCCTTGTCGATGGTCTGCTGGACCGCGATCGGGACGACGACCTGCCCCACCGACGCCAGGACCGCGAGGAAGAGGGTCGTCCCGATGCCCTCGACCAGCTCGGGCGAGTGGCGGATGCCGCGGCGGATGGTCTCCCAGGCGCCGATCTCCTCGCCGGTGCTCAGCCGGGTCTGCTCGGGGGCGCGCAGCGCGGTGCTCATCGGGTCACCTCCGCGGACTCCGTCTCGTAGGCGTTGACCAGCCGCGCATAGGCGGCGTTGCGGGCGACCAGCTCGTCGTGCGGGCCGCGGTCGGCGATGTGTCCGTCGACCAGGAAGAGGACCTCGTCGGCCAGGCCGATCGTCGCCTTCCGGTAGGCGACGACGACCAGGGTGGTCTCCTCGCCGCCGAGCCCGGCCAGGATGCGCGCCTCGACCTCGGGGTCGACCGCGGAGGTGGCGTCGTCGAGGACGAGCAGCCGCGGTCGGCGTACGAGCGCGCGGGCCAGGGACAGCCGCTGCCGCTGCCCGCCGGACAGGGACGTGCCGCGCTCCCCCAGCCGGGTGTCGAGCCCGTCGGGCAGCGCGGCCACGAAGCCGTCGGCCTGCGCGGTGCGGAGCGCGGCCCAGACGTCCTCGTCGGGGACGTCGGCGCCGAGGGTGACATTGCCGCGGACGGTGTCGTCGAAGAGGAAGGCGCTCTGGGGGACGACGGCCAGCAGCTCGGCCAGCGCGCCGTGGCGCAGCTCGCGCAGGTCGGTGCCGTCGACGCGGATCGCGCCGTCGTCGACGTCGACCAGCCGGGCGAGCAGCGTCGTCAGCGTGCTCTTGCCGGACGCGGTCGCGCCGACGAGGGCGACCGTCTTGCCGGGCGCGACGTCGAAGGTGAGGTCGCGCAGGAGCGTGCGGTCGGGGTCGTAGGAGAAGGCGGCGCGCTCGACCTCGAGCCGGGCGCCGCCGGGGGCGGTGGGCGCGGGGCGGTCGCCGTAGTCCATGGCGCCGGAGGCGCTCAGGACCGCCGCGACCCGGCGGTAGCCGACCACGCTGCGCGGGAAGTCGCCCAGCAGCCAGCCGATCGAGCGGATCGGGAAGGCCACCACGGTGAGCAGGTAGGCCACGGTCACCACGTCGCCCGCCACCGTCGCGCCGCTGACGACGCGGTGGACGCCGAGGACCAGCACCACGAGGACGGCGACATTGGGCAGCGCCGCGAGCGTCGGGTCGAAGGCCGCGCGGATCCGGCCGACCTTGATGTTGGCCTCCCGCAGCTCGAACGCCTTGGCCCGGAACCGCTCGGTCTCCTCCGGCTCGCGGCCGAGGGTCTTGACGACGAGGGCGCCGTCGAAGGACTCGTGGGCGATCTCGGACAGCTCGGCGCGCAGCTGCTGCGCCCGCGTCGCCCAGCCCTGGGCCAGGCGCTGGTAGACGACATTGACCCCGATCACGAGCGGGAAGACGAGCAGGCCCACCGCTGCCAGGGCCAGGTCGGTCAGCAGCATCTGGACGACGGCGATCACCATCATCGCCACCGTGCCGACCGCCATCGGCAGCGGCGCGATCGGCCCCCACGCCGCCTCGACGTCGGCATTGGCGTTGGACAGCAGCTCGCCGGTCGGGTGCCTCTGGTGCCAGGCGAGCGGGAGCCGGAGGTACTGACGGGTCACCGCGCGGCGGCTCTGCGCCTGCAGCCGGTACTGCATCACGCCCGCGCCCAGCCGGCGCGCCACGATCCCGACCGCGCGCAGGATCGCCACGCCGGTGAACAGCCCGAGCACCGCCCACAGCAGCCCGGCGCCGATCTCACCGTCGCGGAAGGCGGGGATGACCACGTGGTCGGTCGACCAGCCGAGCACCCACGCGTCGGCCACGGTCAGCGCGCCGAACAGGACGCTGCCGACCGTGGACGCCGCGAAGATCCACGGCTCGCGCTTGATCGCCACCCAGAGGACACCGAACCCGGCGGACGTCGTACCTGTGCCGCTGCTGTCGCTCGCCACGCGCTCCTGCTCTCCACTCCGCTCGAACCTCAGCCCAACCGGGGCCCTGCGGAGCCTATTCCGTGATCGGCCCGGCGCCACCGCGAGCCTCGCGCCGGCCGATAGGCTCGGCACGTGGACGCCGAGACCCTGCTGGCCCACTGCCTGGCCAAGCCGGGCGCGTGGGCCGACAACCCGTGGGACCACGAGCTCCCGGTGATCAAGGTCGGCTCCGGCGAGCGCGGCAAGATCTTCGCCTTCCTCGGCCGCGACGGCGTCGGGGTCAAGGCCGGCGCGAACCGCGAGGTCGCCGACGAGTGGCTGCACCGCTACCCCGACGACGCCAGCGTGATGGCCTACATCGGGCGCTCGGGCTGGAACAACCTCGCCTTCGGCGGCGCGATCCCGGACGACGAGCTGCTCGAGGCCGTGGACGAGTCGTACCGGTCGATCGTGGCGAAGCTCCCGAAGTCGCAGCGCCCCGACGGCTGGGACGCCTGACCGATCGGCCCCGCAGGCTCAATACATCGAGCCTGCGGCTCAACGTATTGGTCGGCGCTCGGCGACCCGGGCGAACAGGGTGGGATGCGTGCCCGCCGCCGACCACCTCCCCGAGTTCGAGGAGAAGTCGAAGCGGTTCGGCGAGAAGGTGCGACGTCGCCGCGACGAGCTCGGCCTGACCGAGCGCGAGCTCATGGAGCGGACCGGCCTGAGCCGCGGCTACATCCAGCTGCTGCTCAACAACCGGGGCGGCCACAAGGACCCGGCGACGGGCACCTACCGGCCGGCGAACCCCACCCTCGACGTGATCTGGCGTCTCGCCGATGCGCTCGAGCTCGACGCGACGTACCTGGTCGACAACGACCGGGACGTCGAGTCGCGCGCCCTGCCCTCGTGACGCCTCGCGGCTTCTCATGACTCAGTCATAGGCCGCCTCCACCTCCCAGCGCCCCCGGAGGTCGGGGCCGACGGCGCACCACCGCAGCAACCAGGCCCGGCCGTCGACGCCGACCATCTGGAAGCGCGCCGCCCGCCCGCCCGCGGCGCCGGTGCCGCGGACCCACCACCCCTCGTCGACCGGCCACGGCCCGGCCCAGGCGGCGACGGGACACCAGCGCCCGCCGATCCGGAACCGCCAGGGCTCGCCGGTGATCATCCCGCGCTCGGTCACCGCGACGCCGACGGAGGCCTCGTCGACGACCTCGGCCTCGAGCGGCTCGGTGAAGACCCGGCTGGGCGCGGGACCGGGCACCCGGCCGGGCCAGGGGCGCTCGACCGGCCGCAGGCCGAGGGCACGCTCGCCCCAGGGCACCAGCGCCTGGCGGTCGGCGGCGCCCCGCCCGCCCTGCAGCACCGGCACCCGTACGGCGTCGTAGCCGACCATCGCCTGCACCCGCGCCACCCCGCGCACGACCTGGTCGTCGGCGCCGCCGCCCCACAGCGTGTCGGCGTGATCGCCCGCCGGCTCGACGGTGTCGGGCAGGAAGCGGACCAGGGTCACCGGCGAGGCGATGCTCTCGCCGGTGGACTTGCGGCTGCGCAGCCCCGAGGTGGCCATGCCGGCCTGGAGCTGCCAGTGGACCCGGTCGACGAGGTCGCGGGAGGTGAAGCAGCGCGGGTGCAGCCAGGTGCGCGCGGAGACCCCCTCCTCGAACTCCGCCTCCACCCGCACGCCGGTCGCCACCAGCTGCCGGTCGCTCAGCCCGGCGATGAAGCGCTCGGCCGTGGTGCGGACGCTGAAGGTGACCGCCTCGGCGGAGTCGAGCGGCGGCTCGAAGGAGATCTCGCAGGCCAGCTCGGGCGGCGGCGTCCGCGACGCGAGCCGGGCCACCTCCTCGCCCTGCACCCGACGCCACACGTCGGCTCCGTAGGTGCCGAACCGGTTGCTCACCTCTCCCGCCCCCAGCCGGGCGAAGTCGCCGAGCAGCACCAGCCCCAGCCGGCGCAGCAGCCCGGCCAGCTCGGCGCCCTCGGGGCCGTCGTCGCCGAGCACGGTCACCGGCAGCCCGCGCAGGAACTCCGCCGAGCGCCCCGGCGGCACGGCGACGCAGCCCTGCTCCGGCGCGCTGCGCGCGGCCCGCTCGGCGGTGTAGAGGTCGTCGGCCGCGCCGAACCGGCTGTCCCACACCCCCGCCTGCACCAGGTGCTCGGCCAGGACGGCGGCCGCGGCCTCCTCACCGTCGATGCCGCCCCGCGCGAAGTAGCGCCCCGGCGCGGGCACCGCGAGCAGCCCCGGCCGCAGCGGCGCCACCCCGGGCCGGACCTCCTCGACCGCGCTGAGCACCGGCTCGAACCAGCGCGCGTCGCGGTCGGGGTTGGCAGGGAGGAGCACCACCTCGGGGCACTTCGCCTGGGCGTCGCGGCGCCGCTGCCCCCGGCGCACCCCCTCGGCGCGGGCGGCGGCATTGCAGACGACCACCCGGTTGGCCGCCACGACGACCGCCGGCGCGGCGACGTCGACCACCGCCCCGCCGCCCGCCCCGCCGCCCGCCCCGCCGTCCTCCCCGCCGTCCTCCACGGCCCCGCCGCGGCGAGCGGCGTCCTGCTGGACGGCGTCGGCCTGCTCGAGCAGCCCGGCCGTCACCGACCAGTCGGGACACCACACCACCATCGTGCGCATCAGGGCAGCACCGCCTCGACCCGGACCGGCGCCCGCCCCGGCCGCCGCGAGACCAGGCTGACCCGCCGCCCCCGGAGCCGCCCGCGACCGGCCGCGAGTCCCTCCCAGGAGACGTGCTCGGCGACGATGCGGGCCTCGCAGCGCGGCCACTCCCCCTGCACCACCAGCACCGCCGAGCGGGCACGCAGCCGGGCCTCGAGGAGGGAGGCGGACTTGGCGTCGACCAGCCCCGGCGGGCGCAGCACGACCACCTTGAGCACGTCGGCGAGCGCTGCGGCGACCTCGAGCCAGTGCTCCCCCGGCGCGGGCACCAGGACCGTGCGGGAGAGCACGATGCCGTGCTGATGGGCCGCCTCGGCGCCGAAGTCGTCCCACCCCGCGAAGCCGACCCACTCTCCGGCCTGCGAGGCCCCGGCGGCCAGCGCCATGCCGAGGGTCGCGGAGTCGACGCCGTAGACCCCGCCGGTGCGCAGCGTGACCAGCCCCTCGAACACCGGCAGCACCGGCACCGTCAGCCGGGTCGGGCCGCCCTGGAGCGCGGCGATGCGCCCGCGCAGCTGGTCGAGGACCTGCTGCGGGTCGGCGATCTCCAAGGGGCGAACACTCACCCCCCTATGTTCGAACACATGTTCGAACAAAAGCAAGCGGCTGCGGCCGCCTGTGGATCAGCGCCGGGCGCCGCGCTTCTCGCGCGGCTGCACCTTGATCTCGATCGGGGTGCCGACGAAGCCGAACTCCTCGCGCAGCCGGCGCTCGATGAAGCGCTCGTAGCCCTGGTCGAGCCTGCCGGTGGTGAACAGCTTGAACACCGGCGGCGCGCTCGACACCTGGCTGCCGAAGAGGATCCGCGGCTGCTTGCCGCCGCGCACCGGGTGCGGGTGCTCGGCGACGATGCGGCCCAGGAAGGCGTTGAGGGCGCCGGTGGAGATGCGCGTCTCCCAGCCCTCGATGGCGCGGTCGAGCGCGGGGACGAGCCGGTCGATGTGCCAGCCGGTGCGCGCGGTGATGTTGATCCGCGGCGCCCACTGCACCTGCACCAGGTCGCGCTCGATCTCGCGGTCGAGGTAGTAGCGGCGCTCGGCGTCGACGAGGTCCCACTTGTTGAAGGCGATGACGAGCGCCTTGCCGGCCTCGCGCACCTCCTGCAGGATCCGCATGTCCTGCTCGGCGATCGACTCGTTGCCGGCCAGGACGATGACGCACACCTCGGCGCGCTCGATGGCGGTGGAGGTCCGAAGCCACGCGTAGTACTCGTGGCCCGAGGCCTCCTTGACCCGCTTGCGGATGCCGGCGGTGTCGATGAAGCGCCAGGTCTGGCCGCCCAGCTCGACCAGCTCGTCGACCGGGTCGACCGTCGTACCGGCGACATTGTCGACGACGACGCGCTCCTCGCCCGCGAGCTTGTTGAGCAGCGAGGACTTGCCGACATTGGGGCGACCGACGATGGCGATCCGGCGGGGGCCGCCGATCTCGCGCTCCTGCTCGGGAGCCTCCGGCAGCACCTCCAGGACGGCGTCGAGCAGGTCGCCCGAGCCGCGGCCGTGCAGCGCGGAGACGACGTGGGGCTCGCCCAGGCCGAGGTTCCACAGGGCGAAGGCCTCGGCCTCGGCGCGCTCGTCGTCGACCTTGTTGGCCGCCAGCACGACCGGCTTGCCGGACTTGCGCAGCACCCGCACCACGGCCTCGTCGGCGTCGGTGATGCCGATGGCCGCGTCGACGACGAAGAGCACCGCGTCGGCGAGGCTGACCGCGATCTCGGCCTGGACCCGGATCCGCTCGGCCATGCCGCGCGCGTCGGGGTCCCAGCCGCCGGTGTCGACGAGCGTGAACGCCCGGCCGTTCCACTCCGCGTCGTAGGAGACCCGGTCGCGGGTCACGCCGGGGATGTCCTCGACGACCGCCTCGCGGCGGCCGAGGATCCGGTTCACCAGCGTCGACTTGCCGACGTTGGGGCGGCCCACGACCGCCAGCACGGGCAGCGCGTCATTCATCTGTGTCTCCTTGCGGGAGCGGGCCGGGCAGGCGCCGCCCCGTCTCCTCGAGGGCAGCGGCGAGCCCCGCGCGCATGTGAGCGTGCAGGGCGGCCGAAGTCAGACGGACATTCTCGCGCGTCCGGGGCCAGGACACCGCATCGACGGGCATCGGCTCGCCGACGACGATCCGCACCTGCGCCCGCTTCGGCGGCAGCGAGTTGCTCCGGCCGCCGGGCAGGCGGGTGCCCAGGAACGTCAGCGGTACGACGGGCGCCCCGGTCACCATCGCCAGGTACGCCGCGCCCGGGTGGAGGCGCTGCAGGTCGCCCGGCCCGCGCGTACCCTCGGGGAAGACGCCGACGCAGTGTCCCTCGCGCAGCACGCCGATCGCCGTACGGATCGCGCGGGTGTCGGTGTGGAAGCGGTCGAGCGGGATCTGCCCCGACCACCGCAGGAAGGCGCCGAGCGGCCCGGAGAACATCTCCTCCTTGGTCAGCGCGTGCACCGGCCGCGGCGCGAAGATCGCCATCAGCGGCCCGTCGACGAAGCCGACGTGATTGCCGGCGACGACCACCGGGCCGGTCGCCGGGAAGCGCTCGGGATGCAGCACCTCGACGTCCCAGCGGCGGCGGATCAGCCAGCGCGACGTACGACGTCCGCGCACCAGCAGCCCGCGCGCCGGCGTCCGTACGACGTCGCTGCGCGGCTGCTGGACGTGGGCGCTCACACCCGCTCCATCACCAGGCCCACCACCAGGTCGACGACCTCCTCGAGGGAGAGCTCGGTGGAGTCGACGTGGATCGCCCCGTCGGCCATGGTCAGCGGCGCGACCGCGCGGCCGGAGTCGATCTTGTCGCGGGCGAGCAGCGACTCCTGGGTGGCGCTGAGGTCGGCGCCGCCGTTCTCGAGCGCGCGCCGCGCGGCGCGGGCCGACGGGTCGGCGGTCAGGTACACCTTGAGCTGCGCGTCGGGCCACACGACGGAGCCGATGTCGCGGCCCTCGACGACGATGCCGCCGTCGCCGATGAGCGTGCGCTGCAGCGCGACGAGGCGGGCGCGCACCGCGGGGACCGCGCTGACCGGCGAGACGGCCGCGTTGACCTCGTCGCTGCGGATCTGGACCGAGACGTCGTCGCCGTCGACGGTGATCGTGGGCGCGAGCGGGTCGGTGCCGGACACCAGGACGGGCGCCTCGGCGTGGGCGGCGACGGCGTCCGCGTCGTGCACGTCGATGCCGTTGCGCAGCATCCACCAGGTGATCGCGCGGTACTGCGCGCCGGTGTCGAGATAGCGCATCCCGAGCCGGTCGGCGACCGCGCGGCAGGTGCTCGACTTCCCGGAGCCAGAGGTCCCGTCGACTGCGACCACCACGTTCTCGGGCACGTTCACCTGCTCATCCACGGCCCGTAGATTACCGGTGGGTCACCCAGCCCTTCGACTCCAGTGCGACCCGCAGCTCCTCGGCACGGTCGGCGACGACGTCGATCTCGACCTGACCGACCGGCCGGCCGGGGTCGTGGTCGATGCGGACGTCCTCGATGTTGACCCCGCTCGCGCCCGCGTCGGCGAACAGCCGGGCGAGCCCGCCGGGCTGGTCCGGCAGGGCCACGCGGACGGCGGCCATCTCCTGCGGCGCGGCGCCGTGCTTGCCCGGGATCGCCCGGGTGCCGGCCTGGCCGTAGGCGAGCAGCGACTCCAGTCCGGCCCGGTCGTCGCCCGCGATCGCCTCGAGCGCGAGGTCGAGCCGCTCGCGGACCTCGGTGAGCAGCGCGGCGACGGCGGCGGCGTTGCCGCCGATGATCTGGCTGTAGAGCCGGGGGTCTCCCCCGGCGACGCGCGTCACGTCGCGCACGCCGGTGCCCGACAGCGCGAGGTGGTCGGCCGGCGCGCCCGCGAGTGTGCCGGCCACGAGGGACGCCATCAGGTGCGGGACGTGGGAGGTCCGGGCCACCGCCCGGTCGTGCTCGTACGGCGACAGCCGCACCGGCACGGCGCCGCACAGCACCACCAGCGCCTCGACCAGGCGGGCGGCCGACGCCGTCGCGTCGGGGCCGGGCGTGACCGCCCAGGGGCGGCCGTCGAAGAGCTCGGCGTTGGCCGTGAGCGGGCCGGAGTGCTCGGTGCCGGCCATCGGGTGGCTGCCGACGTACCGGCTGACGGCCGGGTGACCCGCCACCGCGTCCAGCGGAGCGGCCTTGACGCTGCCGACGTCGGTCACGACCGTCTCGGGGCCGGCGGTGTCGAGCGCGTCGCGGATCGCCTTGCCCAGCGCGTCCGGCGGCACGGCGACCACCACCAGCTGCGGCTCGTCGTCGTCGGTCCGCGGGCGGCCGGCGCCGAGACCGGTCGCCGTACGGACATGGTCGGGGTCGCGGTCGGTCAGCAGCACCTCGAGCCCGGCGCGCCGGCAGGCGAGCGCGATGGAGGTGCCGATCAGGCCGGTCCCGACGATCTCGACCGGCCCTGCGAGGCGCGCGCTCGTCCCAGACACGCAGGAAAGGCTAGGACATCGGCTCAGGCGGGATCGCCCGCGCCCGGTTGGTAGGACCCGAACGACCAGTGGTTGCCCTCCGGGTCGCGCACGCTGCCGCCGCGCCCGCCGTAGTCCTGGTCGACCATCGCGCGCTCGACGCTCGCGCCGGCCGCGACCGCCGCGGCGAAGACGGCGTCCGGGTCGCTCGTCACCAGATAGGCCGCGCCGGAGCCCACCGGCTGCAGCGGACCGTCGTCGCGCACCGCGCCGAACATGATCCCGCCGCCGCCGGGCCACAGCCACTCGGCATGGACCACCGTCCCGCTGTCGTCGCGATAGGTGGCGTGCTCGACGAAGCCGATCGCCCGGAGCCAGGCGGTCATCGCGTCGGCGTCGCGGAACTGGAGGGCGGGCCAGAGGCCCACGTGTGCTGCCTGCTCATCGGTCATGTCCCGAGCCTCCTCCCCCGGCCCCGTCGTGGTCTTGAACGAACGGGAACACGTACGGGGGCTCCGCCCCCGTAGACCCCCGCATCTCCTGCTCCTCGCGCAGCCAGGTCGTCGGCGTACACCCGGCCAGCGCGCTCCACTCGCGGCTGAGGTGCGCCTGGTCGCTGTAGCCGCACGCCGTGGCGACCTCGGCGAGCGGACGTCGTCCGAGCACCCGGCGGGCGGCCTCGAAGCGCGCGATCCGTTGGAACGCCTTCGGCGCCAGCCCGCACTCGGCCCGCACCAGGGTGCCCAGCCGGCGCCGGCTGTAGCCGACCTCGTCGGCGACCGCGTGGACCGGAGCGCCGGAGGTGAGCAGGGCCAGCGCGTGCGCCACCTCGGCCCGCGGTCGCGGATCGCCGGCCCGGGCGGCGAGCGCGGCCAGCGTCCGGTCGACGAGCGCGACCCGCGCCGCCCAGGTGGGCAGCTCGTGCAGCCGGGCGGGCAGCTCGCGCAACGCCCGGGGTACGGCGTCCGCCTCGTCGAGGTCGGTGAGCGCGCCGGCCAGGTCGGCGGCCGGGCGCCCGAGCAGCACCCGCGCCCCCTCGATCGTGAGCGCCAGCTGGACGCCGCGCTGCGCGCCGTCGTGGTGGATCGCCGCCGGCGCCGGGTGCAGCCCGGACAGCGACGCCCAGCCCGTGTGCAGCGACCCCGGCACGCCGGCCCACGACACCCGCAACGGCTCCTCGAGCGGCAGCACCAGCGTGATCGTCGTCGACGGCAGCCCGCGGTGGACGCCGGGCGCGCCGAAGTCGACGTCGTAGGGGAACCGTCCGACGACGTGGCGCCGCAGCGCCGCGGGCACCGGTGGGGCCGGGATCACCCGACCACGGTAGAGCCCCCGGCGCTCCTCAGAGCCCGACGAGCTCCAGGAGCTGGCCGAGCTCGTCGTCGGAGAGCTCGCGCATCGCCCCGCTGCGCAGCGTGCCGAGCTCGATCGGGCCGAACTTCGTCCGGCTCAGCTGGCGCACCGGGTGGCCGACCTGGTCGAGCAGCCGGCGCACGATCCGGTTGCGGCCCTCGTGGATGACCAGCTCGATGATCGAGCGGTCGGCGGACGTGTCGATGATCCGCGCCCGTCGCACCTCCACCGGGCCGTCGTCGAGCGTCACGCCGGCGAGCAGGTCGGCCAGGACCGCCTTGGTGAGCTTGCCGGCGACCTCGGCGACGTAGGTCTTCTCGACCTCGAACGACGGGTGCGCCATCCGGTGCGCGAAGTCGCCGTCGTTGGTGAGCAGCAGCAGTCCGGACGTGTCGGTGTCGAGCCGGCCGACGTGGAACAGCCGTTCGTCGCGGTCGGCGACCAGGTCGGTGAGCGTGGGCCGGCCCTGCGGGTCGGACATGGTCGAGACCACGCCACGCGGCTTGTTGAGCACCAGGTAGACGTGGTCGGACACCGGCGGCAGTCGCTTGCCGGAGACCTTGATGACCGCCGTGCGGGGGTCGACCTTGGTGCCGAGCCGGGTGACGATCTCGCCGTCGACCTCGACCTTGCCCTCGAGCATCAGCTCCTCGCAGCGGCGCCGCGAGGCGACGCCGGACTGGGCGAGCAGCTTCTGCAGCCGGATCTGGCCGTCCTCGTCGACCGCGATCTCACGCGTCATCGTCCGCCTCCTCAGGCGCGTCGGGCTCAGACAGCTCGGGCTCAGACAACTCGGGCTCGCCCGCCTCGGGCTCGGGCGTCGGCGCGAGCTCCTCCTCCATCTCCGCCAGGTCGGGCAGGTGCGGCGCGAGGTCGGGCAGCTCGTCGAGCGAGACGATGCCGATCCGCTCCAGGAAGTACGACGTCGTCCGGTACAGCGTCGCACCGTGCTCGCCGTCCTGGCCGGCCTCCTCGACCAGCCCGCGGCTGATCAGGGTCCGCATCACGCCGTCGACATTGACGCCGCGGACCGCGGAGACCCGCGCCCGCGAGACCGGCTGCTGGTAGGCGACGACCGCGAGCGTCTCGAGCGCGGCCTGGGTGAGCCGGGCCTGCTGGCCCTCGAGGACGAAGGCCTCGACCACCGACGCGTACTCCTCGCGCGTGTAGAAGCGCCAGCCCCCGGCGACATTGCGCAGCTCGAAGCCACGGCCCTGCTCGTCGTACTCGCCGGCGAGGGCGGCCAGCGCCGCGGCCACGTCGGGCTCGGGGTGGCCGACGGCGCTCGCCAGGGCGACCTGGTCGAGCGGCTGGTCGGCGACCATCAGCACCGCCTCCAGGGCGGGCCGCAGTTCCACGAGAGGCAGCGCCTCCTCGTTCTCAGCGGTCTCCGCGGTCGGCTCGGTCGCCTCGGTCTCGGTTTGCTCAGTCATCGTTCTCAGTCATCGTTCTCAGCCATCGTGGTCGTCTCCTCCGCGGGCGGCGCGTCGTCGGGCGGCGCGTCGTCGGGCGGCGCGTCGTCGGTCGGCGCCGCGCCGTCGAACTCGTCGGTGATCAGGTCGTCGACGTCGACGACCTCGTCGCCGGTCCAGCGCACGGTCAGCTCGCCCAACGGGGTGACCTGGTCGAACGCCACCGCCCCCTCGCGGAAGAGCTCGAGCAGCGACAGGAACCGGGCCACCGTGGTCAGCGTGTCGGGCGAGTCGCCGCACAGCGCGCGGAAGGTCATCGTCCCGCTGCGCCGCAGCCGGTCGACGACGATCGCCGCCTGCTCACGGACGCTCACCGTCGGCGCGTGGATGTGGTGCAGGGTCAGCTGCAGCTCGGGCTTCGGCGTCATCGCCTTGGCCGCGAGCGCCGCGAACTGCTCCAGGCCGATGCCGATGAGCACCTCCGGCAGCAGCCCCGCGAACCGCTCCTCGAGCCCCACCGCGCGCGGGAACCGCTTCGCCTCCGCCTGCAGCCGCCCGTCGAACACCGCCGCGACCTGCTTGTAGGCCTTGTACTGCAGCAGCCGCGCGAAGAGCAGGTCGCGCGCCTCCAGCAGCGCCAGGTCCTCCTCGTCCTCGACGTCGCCCGCGGGCAGCAGCCGCGCGGCCTTGAGGTCGAGGAGGGTGGCGGCGACCAGGAGGAAGTTGGTGGTCTCCTCCAGGTCGCCGTCCGGCAGCGTCTTGATGTGGGCGATGAACTCGTCGGTGACCTTCGAGAGCGCGATCTCGGTGACGTCGAGCTTGTGCTTGGAGATCAGGCTCAGCAGCAGGTCGAAGGGGCCCTCGAAGTTGGCCAGCCGCACGGCGAAGCCGCCGTGCGTCTCCTCGGCCCCGGCCTCAGCCTCCGCGACAGCCTCGGCTCCCGGCTCGACCTCGCTCACGCCTGCATCATGACTCACGCAGGCGCCTGACCAGCGCGGAGCCCTCCCCCTCGGCCTCGAGCTCGGCGAGGACCAGGTGCAGCGCCTCCCGGACCAACCGGCCGCGGTCGACCGCCAGCCCGTGCTGACCGCGCAGGGTCAGGCGTGCCTGCTCCAGCTCCATCAGCTCGGCGGCGGTGACGTAGACGGTGATCTTCTCGTCGTGGCGGATCCGGCCGCTCGGGCCCTTCTGCGGCTCGGGCGCCGCGACCTGCTCGGGCGCGTCGGGTACGGCGCGGACCTTCCCCCGGCGCGCCGTCCCGGCGTCGGCCTCCGCGGTCGGCCGGAAGAGGTCGTCCGCGGTCGGCATGCTCACACGTCGTGACACCGCAGCGCCACCTCCTTCGCGAGCTGGCGGTACGCCTCCGCCCCGCTCGACGCCGAGGCGTACGACGTGATCGGCTCGCCGGCGACGGTGGAGTCGGAGAACTTCACGGTCCGGCGGATCACGGTGTGGAAGACCTGGTCGCCCCACGCCTGGACCAGGCGCTCGAGGACCTCGCGGCCGTGCAGGGTGCGGCCGTCGTACATGGTGCCGAGGACACCGTCGACCTCGAGGGCCGGGTTGAGCCGCTGCTTGACCTTGTCGATGGTCGCCTTGAGCAGCGCCACGCCGCGCAGCGCGAAGTACTCGCACTCCAGCGGCACGATGACGCCGTGGGCCGCGGTGAGCGCGTTGACCGTCAGCAGGCCGAGCGAGGGCTGGCAGTCGATGAGGATCACGTCGTACTCGGCGATGGCGGGGGCCAGCACGCGCTGCAGGGTCTGCTCGCGCGCGACCTCGTGCACCAGCTGCACCTCGGCGGCGGAGAGGTCGATATTCGACGGCAGCAGGTCCATGCCGGGCACGCCCGAGGGGACGACGACCTCGTCGAGGCGCGTCTCGGGGTCCATCAGCAGGTTGTAGACCGTCAGGTCCATCTCGTGCGGGTTGAGCCCGAGGCCCACCGAGAGCGAGCCCTGCGGGTCGAAGTCGACGAGCAGCACCTTGCGGCCGAACTCGGCGAGTGCGGCGCCGAGGTTGATCGTGGTGGTGGTCTTGCCGACGCCACCCTTCTGGTTGCACATGGCGATCACGCGCGCGTTGCCGTGCTCGGTGATCGGCCGCGGGTCGGGCAGCACCGGCATCGGACGGCCGGTCGGGCCGAGGTCGCCGGACACCGTCGGCTTCGGGGCGCGCTCGGGCTCCGGCTCGGGCACCGGGAACTGCAGGGTCATGCCGTCCTCCGTTCCGAGCGGAATCTGGCTGCCGGGCGCCGGGATGGGCATCCGCGGCGGCATGTCGGGCGCGCTGGATCCTCCGTAGATTCCGCCGACCATCGTCGTTCACCTCGCGTGTGTTGTGGTCGGGCTCCTTCCCCAGAGCCCGTGACCCCTCCATCCAACAATGTCGACACGGCGACATTGGGCAGGCGCGCCGAGGGCGCGTCGACTGAGCGCGAGAGTCAATCGGTCAGGCAGGTCACGCGCAGCGTGCGAACGACGGCCTCCCCGGCCTCGTCGCTGGCCGGGAGGTCGACCTCGGCGACGATCACCCAGTCGTGGTCGCCCTCCGGGTCGTGCAGCGTCTGCGTCGCCTCCCACACGTCGGGCCGCTTGTCGATCGAGAGCAGCGCCGGGCCACGGGCGTCGGCGTCGACGAGCAGCCGGGCGTGCTCGGCGTAGTAGTCCTCGAGCGCCTGGTCCCAGTCAGCAGCGCCCCACTGCTTCTCGCCGCCACGTGATTCGCCGCCCTCGTCGAGCGCGGCCAGCGCCGGGACGTCGTCGCGCGCGAACAGCTCGACGCGGCGCCACATCGCGTTGCGCACCATCACGTCGAAGACCCGGCCCTGCTGGCTGAGCGGCCGCGGCGGGGGCGGCGGCGCGTGGTGGCTGACCTCGCGCGAGGCGTGGTCAGGGTCGTTGAGCGCCTCCCACTCGTCGAGCAGCGAGGAGTCGACCTGGCGGACCGTCTCGCCCAGCCAGTCGACGAGCAGCTCCAGCTCCTCGGTCCGGTACGACGCGGGGACCGTCTGCCGCAGCGCCCGGTAGGCGTCGGTGAGGTAGCGCAGCACCAGCCCCTCCGAGCGTGCGACCTGGTAGCGCGCGACGAGGTCGGTGAACCCCATCCCCTGCTCCCACATCTGCCGGACGACGGACTTGGGCGCCAGCGCGTCGGGCGCGAGCCAGGGATGCCGCTCGCGGTAGGTCTCGAAGAGCGGCTCGAGCAGCTCGCCGAGCGGCTCGGGCCAGGTGATGTCCTCGACGAGCGCCATCCGCTCGTCGTACTCGACGCCGTCGGCCTTGAGCGCCGCGATCGCATCGCCGCGGGCGGCATGGCGCTGCGCGAGGAGCAGCGGGCGGGGCGCCTCGAGGGTCGCCTCGACGACCGACACCACGTCGAGCATGAAGCTCTCGCTGTCGGGGTCGAGGACGTCGAGCACCGCCAGCGCGAAGTGCGAGAGCGGCTGGTTGAGCGCGAAGTCCTCGGGCAGCGCCTCGGTGAGGACATAGCGGCGGCCGAAGCCGTCGACCTCGTCGAGCCGGGTCAGCACCTCGGAGGTCACCAGGCTGCGGGCCAGCCGGACCGCCCGCTTCGCCAGCCGGAGCTGGCTGCGCCGGTCTTCGTGGTTGTCCATGAGCAGGCGGCGCATCACCGGGAAGGCGTCCTCCTCGCGGGAGACGACGTTGACGAGCATCGCGTTGTCGACCTTCATCTGCGACTTCAGCGGCTCGGGGCGGCCGTCCACCAGCTTGTCGAAGGTCTTCTCGGTCCAGACGACGGTGCCGGCGGGCGGCTTCTTCAGCTGTGCCTTGGACGCGCGCTTGGCGCGCTGCTGCTCGCTCATCGCGGCGTTCTTGGCGGCCGCCTTGGCCTTGGCCTTCTCGTTCTCGATGACGTGCTCGGGCGCCTGGACGACGACGTACCCGGCCGTGTCGAAGCCGGCGCGGCCCGCGCGGCCCGCGATCTGCAGGAACTCCCGCGTCCGCAGCACCCGCTGCCGGCTGCCGTCGAACTTCGCGAGCCCGGTGAAGAGGACCGTGCGGATCGGCACGTTGATGCCGACGCCGAGGGTGTCGGTGCCGCAGATGACGGTCAGCAGACCGGCCTGCGCCAGCTGCTCGACGAGGCGGCGGTAGCGCGGCAGCATGCCGGCGTGGTGGACGCCGATCCCCTGCCGCAGCAGCTTGTTGAGCGTCTTGCCGAAGCCGGCGGCGAAGCGGACGCCGGCGATCCGCTCGGCGCTCTGCTCCTTGCGATCCTTGGGCAGCACCGTGTCGAGCCGGCCCGGTCCGCTCAGCAGCGAGACGGCGTGCTCGACGGCGGCAGCCTGGGTGAAGTGCACGACGTACACGGGGCCCTGACCGGTGGTGACCAGCTCCGCAAGCTTGTCCCCCATCGGCTCCAGCGACCAGGTGAAGTCGAGCGGCACCGGGCGCTCGGCCTTGTCGACGACCGCCGTGGCGCGGCCGTTGCGCCGGGTCAGGTCGGCGGCCAGGTCGGTGGTGTCACCGAGGGTCGCCGACATCAGCAGGAACTGCGCGCCCGTGAGCTCGATGAGCGGCACCTGCCACGCCCAGCCGCGCCCCGGCTCGCCGTAGAAGTGGAACTCGTCCATCACGACCATGCCCACGTCGGCGCCCGCACCCTCGCGCAGCGCGATATTGGCGAGCACCTCCGCAGTGCAGGCGATGATCGGGGCGTCGGCGTTGACCGCGACGTCGCCGGTGAGCATGCCGACGTCGGCGGCGCCGAAGATCTCGACCAGGTCGAAGAACTTCTCGCTCACCAGCGCCTTGATGGGCGCGGTGTAGAAGGTGACCCGGTCGTCGGCGAGCGCGGCCATCGCGGCCGCCATCGCGACGAGCGACTTCCCGGAGCCGGTCGGCGTCGCGAGGACCACGTTGTCGCCGGCCAGCAGCGAGAGGATCGCGTCCTCCTGGTGCGGGTAGAGCGCGAGCCCGCGCCCCTCGGCGTACTCCAGGATCCGGTCGTAGGCGTCAACCATGGCGTGCCCTCGGGTGCGCGGTGGCGAAGACCTCGCGCAGGTTGTCGACGGTGACGAGCGTGTAGACCTGGGTGGTCGTGACCGACGCGTGCCCGAGCAGCTCCTGGACGACGCGGACGTCGGCGCCGCCGTCGAGCAGGTGGGTCGCGAACGAGTGGCGCAGCGTGTGCGGCGAGACGTCGCGGGTGACGCCCGCGCGCTCGGCGGCCTTGACCAGCACCGCCCACGCCGACTGGCGCGAGAGCCGGCCGCCGCGCGAGTTGAGGAAGAGCCCGGGCGTCGCGGCGGCGGCGAGCGCCGGCCGCCCCCGCACCAGGTACGCCGACAGCGCGGCGCGCGCGTACGAGCCGACCGGGACCAGCCGTTCCTTGCCGCCCTTGCCGCGCAGCAGGACGGTCGCGTCGGCGGGATCGAGGTCCGGCTCGACCAGGTGGCTGACGTCGTCGACGTCGAGCCCGACCGCCTCGGAGATGCGCGCGCCGGTGCCGTAGAGGATCTCCAGCAACGCCCGGTCACGCAGCGCGAGCGGTGTGTCCGGGGCGCCGGCCGCCTCGAGGATCGCCTCGACGTCCGAGAGCGGCAGTGCCTTCGGCAGCCGCTTGGCCGGGCTGGGCGGCTTGACGCCGGCCGCCGGATCCACCCGCGCGAGCCCGTCGGCGACCGCGAACCTGTGGAAGCCGCGCACCGCCACCACCGTCCGCGCCGCGCTCGACGCGCTCAGCGGCGGGTGGTCGGCGTCGCCCTCGCGCAGCCTCATGAGGAACTCGGTGACCGTCGTCTCGGTCACCGCGTCGAGGTCCTCGATGCCGGCTGCCGCGAGGTGCGCGCGATAGCGCCGGAGGTCGCGGCGGTAGGACAGCAGCGTGTTCGCCGCCAGCCCCTTCTCCACCGCCAGGTGGTCCAGGTACGTGCGGACCGCCCGGTCCACCGCACCCGTGCCACTCACCCGGTCAGGCTAGCGCCTCCGCGATCGGCGTCGACGCGATGCCCGTGGCCTCGCCCACCGGGACGTTGGTCAGCAGGCCGGCGTGGGTGTTGAGACCCAGGGCCAGGCTGGCGTCGGCGCGGCACGCCTCGGCCCAGCCCTTGTCGGCCAGCGCGACGGCGTACGGGAGGGTGGCGTTGGTCAGCGCGTACGTCGACGTGTTCGGCACCGCGCCCGGCATGTTGGCGACGCAGTAGAAGGTCGAGTTGTGCACCTGGTACGTCGGGTCGGCGTGCGTGGTCGGCCGGGTGTCCTCGAAGCAGCCACCCTGGTCGACGGCGATGTCGACGAGCACCGAGCCCGGCTTCATCCGCGAGACCAGCTCGTTGGAGACCAGCTTGGGGGCCGCCGCGCCGGGGATGAGGACCGCGCCGATGACCAGGTCGGCCTCGGTCACCTGCTGCTCGATCGCCAGCTTGGACGACGCCAGGCCGTGCACCCGGTTGTTGTAGCGCCAAAACGACATCCGCAGCTTGTCGAGGTCGGTGTCGAGCAGGGTCACGTCGGCGCCCATGCCGAGGGCGATGTTCGCCGCGTTCTGGCCCGCGACGCCGGCGCCGATGACGACGACCTTGGCGTTGGCGACACCGCCGACGCCGCCCATGAGCACGCCGCGGCCGCCCTGGGCCTTCATCAGCGAGTAGGCGCCGACCTGGGGCGCCAGGCAGCCGGCGACCTCGGACATCGGGTAGAGCAGCGGCAGCGCGCCGGAGGGCAGCTGGACCGTCTCGTAGGCGATCGCGGTGACCTTGCGGGCCATCAGCTCCTCGGTGAGCGCCTTGTCGGCGGCGAGGTGGAGGTAGGTGAAGAGCACCTGGCCCTCGCGCATCCGGTGGTACTCCTCCGCGATGGGCTCCTTGACCTTGAGCACCATGTCGGCCGTGCCCCAGACGGCGTCCGCGTCGGGAAGGATCGTCGCGCCCGCGGCGACGTAGTCCTCGTCGCTGACCTGCGAGCCGACGCCCGCACCGGTCTCGATGACGACCTCGTGACCATGGGCGACCAGCTCGTGCACGCCGATCGGCGTGATGGCCACCCGGTACTCGTTGTTCTTGACTTCCTTCGGCACGCCGACGCGCATGGGCAACCCTTCCGTCTGTGGAATCCGTCGCGGATTCCCTCCTGAAGAGAAATCATGAAGATCACTCGACCCGGCCCGCTAGAGGCGTCAGCGATAATTCGGGGCCGGCGCGGAAAGTCCGATCGGATCGTCGGCGCTCAGGCGGGTGACGGACGCCGCACCGAAGCCTGTTCGGCGGGTCGGCCGCGCAGGTGCTCGAAGATCAGGCTGGTCTCGGTCATCGCCACGTCGCGGGTGCCGCTGAGGTGGTCGAGGACGAACTCGCGCAGCTCCTCCGAGCCGGCCGTCGCGACGTGGATCAGGAAGTCGTCGGCGCCGGCCAGGAAGTAGACGTTGAGGACCTCCGGCAGCGCTGCCATGGTCTGCGCGAAGGCGCTCAGCTCGCCGCGCGCGTGCGGGCGCAGCCGGACCGAGATCATCGCCTGCAGCGGCCGGCCGATGCTGGCCTGGTCGACCTCGGCGTGTGCGCCGCGGATCACCCCACGCTCGAAGAGCGCGCGGACCCGGCCGTGGCAGGTGGACGGCGCGATGCCGACCCGCGCCGCCAGCACGTTGTTGGCCAGCCGGGCGTCGTCCTGCAGCTCGCGGACGATCGCGGCGTCGATCGGGTCGAGCTCAACCACGCGCCGACTCCCGGTCGCGTCGTACCTGGACGGCGAGGATCGCCTGGACGACGGGACCGTCGGCCACGTCGCCGCGCAGGACGGCGTCGACGAGCTCGGCGAACGGGATCCGGAGCGTCTCCATGTCGGCCTCCTCGTGGCGCAGCTCGAAGTCGCCGCGGTCGGCCGCGGAGAGCCCCTCGGCGAGGTAGTAGTGGATCACCTCGGCCGAGTAGCCCGGCGAGCTCCACGTCGAGAGCAGGTGGGTCCAGCGCTCGGCCTGCAGCGCCACCTCCTCGCGCAGCTCGCGCCGCGCGACCTGCTCGGGGTCCTCGCCCGGGTGGTCGCAGACGCCGGCCGGCAGCTCGACCAGCCGGTGCTGGGCGGCATGGCGGTACTGGCGGATGCACAGCACCCGGTCGTCGTCGTCGATCGCGAGGACGACGGCCGCGCCCGGGTGCTCGACCACGAGCCGCCGGAACGGCTCCTCGTGGTCGGCGCCCGGACGGCGGATCCGGTCGGAGCGGAAGGCGACGACCCACCCGTCCCGGTGCAGGTCGACGCTGTCCTCGACCGGCCAGGACTCTGGGACGTCGCGCAGCACCTTCACGGCCTGAGGCTCACGCTGGGTCACTCCGTGTCGTCGGTGCGCTCGGCGTGCAGGTTGGTGTCGTCGATCTCGAGACGGGTCTCGCGCTGGCGCTTGATGGCCGCGCCGACCAGGCCCGCGAACAGCGGGTGCGGGCGGGTCGGCCGCGAGCGCAGCTCGGGGTGGGCCTGGGTGCCGACGTAGTAGGGGTGGACGTCGCGCGGCAGCTCGACGAACTCGACCAGGTCGAGCTCGTCGTTGAGACCGGAGAAGACCAGACCGGCCTCCTCGAGCTGGGCGCGGTAGGCGTTGTTGACCTCGTAGCGGTGCCGGTGGCGCTCCTCGATCACCTCGGCGCCGTAGACCTCGCGCGCGATCGTGCCCGCCTTGAGGTGCGCCGGGTAGAGGCCCAGGCGCATGGTGCCGCCCAGGTCGCCCGCGCCCTCGACGATGGACTTCTGCTCCTCCATCGTGGCGATGACCGGCTCGGGGGTATCGGGGTCGAACTCCGTCGAGCCGGCCTTGGTCAGGCCGAGCTCGGTACGGGCGTACTCGATCACCATCGACTGCAGGCCCAGGCACAGGCCCAGGGTCGGGATCTTGTTGTGGCGGGCGTAGGTGAGCGCGCCGAGCTTGCCCTCGAGGCCGCGGATGCCGAAGCCGCCCGGGACGCAGATCGCGTCGACGTCGGAGAGGTGCTTGGTCGCGCCGGCCGGAGTCTCGCACTCGTCGGAGGCGACCCAGCGCAGGTGGACCTTGGCCTCGTGGGCGAAGCCACCGGCGCGCAGCGCCTCGGTGACCGAGAGGTAGGCGTCGTGCAGGTCGATGTACTTGCCGACCAGCGCGATGGTGACGTCCTCCTTCGGGTGGTGCACCCGGCGGAGCAGGTCGTCCCAGACCGTCCAGTCGACGTCGCGGAAGGGCAGGTTGAGCCGGCGCACGACGTAGGCGTCGAGACCCTGGCGGTGCAGCACCTTGGGGATGTCGTAGATCGACGGCGCGTCGGCCGCGGTGACGACGGCGTCCTGGTCGACGTCGCACATCAGCGAGATCTTCTTCTTGATGCTCTCCGGCAGCTCGCGGTCGGCGCGGCAGACCACGGCGTCGGGCTGGATGCCGACCTGGCGCAGTGCGGCGACGGAGTGCTGGGTGGGCTTGGTCTTCAACTCGCCCGAGGGCCCGATGAAGGGCACCAGCGAGACGTGCAGGAAGAAGCAGTTGTCGCGGCCGATGTCGTGGCGCACCTGGCGCGCGGCCTCGAGGAAGGGCAGCGACTCGATGTCGCCGACCGTGCCGCCGATCTCGGTGATCACCACGTCGACCGGCTCGTCACCGTGGCCCATCGCGAGGATCCGGTCCTTGATCTCGTTGGTGATGTGCGGGATCACCTGGACCGTGTCGCCGAGGTACTCGCCCTTGCGCTCCTTGGCGATCACCGACGAGTAGACCTGGCCGGTGGTGACGTTCGCGATCTGGTTGAGATCGGTGTCGAGGAAGCGCTCGTAGTGACCGATGTCGAGGTCGGTCTCGGCGCCGTCGTTGGTGACGAAGACCTCACCGTGCTGGAACGGGTTCATCGTTCCCGGGTCGACGTTGAGATAGGGGTCGAGCTTCTGCATCGTGACCCGGAGGCCGCGCGAGCGCAGCAGTCGGCCGAGGCTGGACGCCGTGAGGCCCTTGCCCAGAGAGGAGGCGACGCCTCCGGTGACGAAGACGTGCTTTGCCTGACGATTCGATCCGCTACCAGGGGCCATGTTCACGGGATTCCATCCTACTACGTCTCCGCCCTCAACCGTTCTTTCGCCGCGCCAGGTCGAGCAGCTCGCGGGCGTGGGCGAGCGCCGTGTCGGACTCGGCGAGGCCGGCCAGCATCCGCGACAGCTCGCGCTCGCGCGCGGCGTCGTCGAGCGTGACCAGTCCCGAGCTGGTGACCGTGCCGTCACTGGACTTCTCGACGAGCACGTGCCGGTCTGCGAAAGCGGCCACCTGCGGCAGGTGGGTGACCACCAGGACCTGCGCCTCGTCGGCGAGCTTGGCCAGCCGGCGTCCGATCTCGACCGCGGCCGCGCCGCCGACGCCGGAGTCGACCTCGTCGAACACGAACGTCGGGACCGGGCTGGTGCCCGCCAGGCAGACCTCGACCGCGAGCATCACCCGCGAGAGCTCACCGCCGGACGCGCCTTTGTGGAGCGGACGGGGCTCGGACCCGGTGTTGGCCGCGAGCAGGAACTCGACCTCGTCGAGCCCGCTGCGCCCGAACCGGACCCACCGCTCCCCCACCTGCAGCACGTCGGCCGGCGGGTGCGCGGGGTCGGCGGGCGCCTCGGCGGCGCGCGGCGAGACCTTGATGGTGACCACGGCGTGCGGCATCGCGAGCAGGGTGAGCTCGTCGGAGACCGCCGTGCCGAGCCGGGCGGCCGCCTTGACCCGCGCCTCGCTCAGCTTGGTGCCGGCCTCGGCCAGGTCGACCCGCAGCGCGGCGGCCTGGGCCGCGAGCTCACGGATCCGGTCGTCGGTCGAGTCGAGGTCGAGCAGGCGCATCGCCGACGTCTCGGCCCACGCGAGGACCTCGTCGACCGTGTCGCCGTACTTGCGGGTGAGGGCGATGAGCGCCGCCCGCCGCTCGGACACCGCCGCGAGGCGGTGGGGATCGGTGTCGATGCGCGCGGCGTAGGACGCGACGTCGGCCGCCACGTCGGACAGCAGGTAGCTCACCTCGGCCACCCGGTCGGCCAGCGTCGCCGCCTCGGGATCGTGGTCGCGGACGCCGTCGAGCAGCCCCCGCGCCGCGGCGACCGCGCCCATCGCGTCGGGCGATCCGTGCTCGCTGGAGAGCGCCTCACGGGCCTGCTCGGCCGCTCCGCGCAGGGTGTCGGCGTGCCCGAGCCGGGCCTCCTCGGCGGCCAGCTCGGCATCCTCGCCGGGCTGCGGCGCGACGGCCGCCACCTCGTCGACCCCGAACCGGAGCAGGTCGGCCTCGCGCGCCCGCTCGCGCGCGGTCGCGGTGACCTCGGCGAGCTCGCGCTCGGTGGCGACCAGCCGGTCGTAGACGGCGGCGTACGTCGCCTGCAGCTTCTCCAGCGCCCCGAACCGGTCGAGCGCGTGGCGCTGCGTCTGCGGCTTGAGCAGCCGGTGCTGGTCGGACTGCCCGTGGACGGCGACCAGCGGCTCGGCGATCTCGGCCAGGGTCGCGATCGGGACCGACGCCCCGCCCGCGAAGGCCCGCGAGCGCCCCTCGGCGCTCACGTTGCGGGCCAGGACCACGCCGTTGTCCTCGACCTCGCCGCCGGCGTCCTCGATCGCGCTGACCAGGCCGGGCAGCGCCTTCGCCGCCACCAGGCCCTCGACCCGCGCCTGCTTGGCGCCGGCCCGGACCGCGCCGCTGTCGGCGCGCCCGCCCAGCAGGAGGCCGAGCGCGGTGACGACCATGGTCTTGCCCGCGCCGGTCTCACCGGTGATGACGGTCAGGCCGGGGCCGAGCTCCAGCGTGGAGGAGTCGATGACTCCCAGGGAGCTGATCCGCAGCTCCTCGATCATGGCGTCTCTCCTCGTGCTCGCGCCTGGCGCCGCTCCTCGGCGGCGCCGCGCCATCCCTCCACCGACAGTCCGAACTTGGCCACCAGCCGGTCGGTGAACGGCGCCTGGTGGAGCCGGACCAGCCGGACCGGCCGCAGCCCCCGGCTCACCTCGATCCGCGCCCCCGGCGGCAGGTCGACGCTGCGCCGGCCGTCGCACCACAGGACGCCGTTGCCCTGGTTGCCCGCGAGCACCTCGATCGCGATCACCGACGACGGCGCGACCACCATCGGTCGGGCGAACAGCGCGTGGGCGCTCAGCGGGACGATGCACAGCGCCTCGACCTGCGGCCACACGATCGGCCCGCCGGCGCTGAAGTTGTAGGCGGTCGACCCGGTCGGCGTCGCGCACACCACGCCGTCGCAGGCCCAGCGGGACAGGGGCCGGCTGTCGATCTCGACGACCACCTCGAGCATCCGCTCGCGCGCGCCCTTCTCGACGCTGGCCTCGTTGACCGCGAACGTCGAGTAGACCAGCTCGCCCTGGACGAACGCCCGGACGTCGAGCGTCAGCCGGTCCTCGGTCGTGTAGTGCTGCTGGACGATCGCCTCGATCGTGGCCACCACGTCCTCGTGCTCGGCCTCGGCCAGGAAGCCGACGTGGCCGAGGTTGACGCCCAGGACCGGCGTGAGCCGCTGGTGGGTCACCTCCGCCGCGCGCAGGATGCTGCCGTCGCCGCCGATCACCACCGTCAGCTCGCAGCCGTGGCTGGCGTCGGTCTCGGAGTCGGTCAGCTCGACCGCGGGGACGTAGTCGTCGGGCGCGAGCTCGAGGTCGTCGGCCTCGTGCCGAAGCAGCCGGACGACGATGCCGTGGCCGGTCAGCTCCTTGACGAACGCGCGCGCCACGTCGCGGGCCTCGGGCCGCCCGGTATGGGCGAGGACGAGGACCCGCCGGGGCGTCGTCGCGGTGGTCATGGACTCACCCTCTCATCCACCCCCGACGTTCCGCGCCGGACGACGGCCGCGATGGACTCGTCGTCCTGCGTCGCCGGTCCCTTGCGCAGCCACAGGAAGAACTCCACGTTGCCCGAGGGCCCCGGCAGCGGACTCACCGTCACCGCCCGCGCGCCCCAGCCGCGCTCCGCGGCCGCGTGCGCCACCCCGAGGACGGTCTCGACCCACAGCTCCGGGTCGCGGACCACGCCACCCTTGCCCAGCCGGTCCTTGCCGACCTCGAACTGCGGCTTCACCATCAGCGCGAGGTCGCCGTCGTCGGCGGTCACGCCGAGCAGCGCGTCGAGGACGAGCGTCAGCGAGATGAAGGAGAGGTCGCCCACCACCACGTCGACCGGATCGCCGATGTCGTCGCGGGTCAGCGTCCGGACGTTGGTCCGGTCGTGGACCGTCACCCGCTCGTCCTGCTGCAGCGACCAGTGCAGCTGCCCGTAGCCCACGTCGACGGCCACCACCTCGCCCGCCCCCGCGCGGAGCAGGACGTCGGTGAACCCGCCCGTCGACGCCCCCGCGTCGAGGCAGCGGCGTCCGGACACCTCCAGCCCGAGCGGGCCGAACGCCGTCAGCGCCCCCAGCAGCTTGTGCGCTCCCCGGGACACGTAGTCGGGACCGTTGTCGCCCTCGCGGACCACGATCGCCACGTCGGTGGTCACTCCCGTCGCCGCCTTGGTGGCGACGGCGCCCGCGACCTTCACCCGGCCGTCCGCGATCAGCTGCGCGGCGCGCTCCCGCGACGACGCCAGCCCGCGACGAACCAGCTCCGCGTCCAGGCGGAGTCGGCGCGGCGGCACTACGGCGCGGGCGGGTCGTCGAGCGTGCGGCGGAGCTCCGCGTGCGCCTCCTCGAGGGCACCCGCGTGCTCCTCGAGCGGCCGGCTGTCGAGGCCGGCGACGAGGTCGAGCACACGGTCGACGGCGTCGATGCCGGTCGGCGTGGGCGCCGGAACTGGTACCTCGGTCATGGCGTGAGGCTACCGCCCCGCGCCCTCAGCGCCATGGACCTCGCCCTCACGCGTCCACCGCGTCCGCGCCTTCCCCAGCGTCCGCAACGTCCGGGACGTCGACCCCCGTCACGTCCGCCGGCTCCCCCGTCGCGTCCAGGTGGCTCCAGGCGGCGGTCGCGACCACCCGCCACCAGTCGCCCGCCGCGGGCTCGGCGCCGTCGCCCCCGCCCGCCGCGACGCGGCGCACCACGAGCCGCCCCCCGTCGCAGGTGGCGGACCAGCCGCCCAGCACCCACGCCCCGTCCCTCCGCTCCGGCGCCTGGTGCGCGACGCACAGCCCGCCCAGGTCCGTCGCCAGGTAGGTCGGGCGGAGCTCGTCGCGCGCTGCCACCAGCTCTGCCAGCCCGGTCACCCCCGTCAGCACCAGCAGCGAGTCGAAGCCGGCCTTGCGGGCACCCTCGATGTCGGTGTCGAGCCGGTCGCCGACCATCAGCGGCCGCTCGCCCCCGATCCGTCGTACCGTCTCGTCGAGCAGCGGGCGCTCCGGCTTGCCGGCGACGTCGGGGGTCACCGCGGAGAACCGGGACAGCATCTCCACCTGGACACCGTGCCCCGGCGCCACGCCGTACGCGGTCGGCATCGAGTAGTCGGTGTTGCTCGCCACCCACGGCAGCCCGTCGCGGATCCGCACCGCCACCCGGGTCAGGTCGTGCCACACGACGTCCGGCCCGTAGCCGGTCACCACCGCGACCGCCTCGTCCGCGGCGCCGACCGGCTCCAGGCCCGCCTCGCGCAGCGCCGTCCACAGCCCGGGGCCGCCGACCGCTACCACCCGCGCCCCGGCGCCCCAGCGATCGCGCGCCAGCCGCGCCGCCGCCTGGGCACTGGTGACCACGTCGTGCGCCTGCGCCGGGACACCGAGCTCGGTGAGATGCGCGGCGACCGCGTCGGGTGAGCGTGCGGCGTTGTTGGTGATGAAGGCGACCCGCATCCCGGCCTCCCGCGCCGCCGCGATGCCCTCGGCGGCACCGTCGACGGCGTGCGGACCGACGTACACGACCCCGTCGAGATCGAGCATCGCCAGGTCGTAGGCACGGGTCAGTGGGGCGGAGGATGTGACCAACACGTGCTCCACCTTGCCAGTCAGCTCCACCCCCTGCTCCGTACGATGCGCAGATGGACGCAACGACACTGGTGACCCCGCCTTATGTGGCGGGCCCGTTGCGCCTCGAGCCCTTCGCCGCGCTGATGCTGGCCCCTGCCCGCGTCGGCAACCCGACCACCGGCCGCGCCTTCGCACGTCCGTACAAGGACGTCTCGGCCCGCCTCATGCGCTGGAAGGCCCGCGGCTTCGTCCGCGCCGACGCCGAGCCCGCCCTCTATCTGCACGAGTACACCTCCGCGGGGATGACCGTGCGTGGCCTCGTCGGCGCCCTCGACGTCTCGCGCCGCGCCGCCCGCCCCGAAGACCGTGCCGTCCTCCCCCACGAGGGGATCCACCCCGCGCAGGCGGACGACCTGGCCGACCGGATGGAGGAGATGCAGCTCAACCCGGCGCCGATCCTCCTGGTGCACCAGGGGACCGTGCGCCTGCGCACCCTCCTCGCGACGGTCGTCACCGGCGAGCCGGACCACGCGTTCACCGACCGCGGAGGCCAGCAGCACCGCATCTGGGCGATCCGCGACACCGAGCTCCTCACCCCGATCAGCGAGGAGCTCGCCGACAGTCAGGCACTCATCGCCGACGGACACCACCGCTATGCGGCTTACCTCCGTCTGCAGCGCCGCGGCGCCCACGAGACGCACGAGCCGCGCCCGGCCACCGACTTCGGCCTGGCGATGCTGGTCGACCAGGACGCCACTCCCCTGTTCCTCGGACCGATCCACCGGACGCTGAGCGGCACCTCGCTCGACGACCTGCGCGACGCCGCGGAGACGCTCGGCCTCGAGTACACCGTGCACGAGCAGGCCGACGCCGTCCACGCGCTGTCGTCGGTGCGTCTGGCGGCCACCGACGGGGAGCGCTGGGCCACGGTCACCCTCGACGTGGGGCAGGACGAGGCGGCCGTCGAGGTACTCCACCGCCGGATCGTCCCGGCGCTGGCGCACGGACCGGCGTCGATCGCCTATCACCACACGGTCGAGGACGCCCTGGGCGGCGCACGACCGGACGCCATCGCCGTCCTCATGCCGGCTCCGTCGGTGGACCTGGTGCTGCGCGTCGCCGCCGCGGACCGGCTGCTGCCCGAGAAGGCCACCTCCTTCCAGCCGAAGCCGAGCCTCGGCGTGCTCATCCGGTCGCTCCGCGACGAATCCGACGCCCCGAGCTGACCTCGACCTCGACCCGGGACTCGGTGCGGCCGCCGAGCCGGAAGAAGCGCCGCCGCAGCGCGCCCTCGATGGCTACCTCGTCGCCGATCCGCCAGCTCACCATCGAGCGTCGCGCACGCCCCGTCCACGCGACCAGATCGACGACGTCGACGGTCGGACCGCGCCGGCTGCCGTTGCGGCGCTCCGCCTCCGTCCGCGGCACCACGAGCCGGCAGGTGGCCATCAGGTCGCCGCTGGGCAGCTCGCGCACGGCCGGATCGGCGGCCACGCGCCCGTAGAGGCGGACCACGTTCGCGGGCTCTGCCGATGCGATGTCGACCGCCATGACGCCACCTGCTTCCGAGTTCCGGTGACAGGCGCTCTCGCCCGTCTCGAACTCGATCCTGCCTCCGGCCCCCGCCACTGCCCAGCAGCATGCTCTCGGCTGTGGAGAGGCGGCGCCTCTCACCGCCCCTGTGGACGATTCATGGTCATCGACGCGACCGATGAGACGCACGGACGGGCTCTCACGAGTCCGCCAGGCAGGAAAGGAGGCCAAAAAGAACTCAGGGCCAGCACACGAAGTGCTGGCCCTGAGCCAATGTATGTCCGGCGGCGTCCTACTCTCCCACATCCTCTCGGTTGCAGTACCATCGGCGCTGGCAGGCTTA
>NZ_BAABAC010000005.1:407006-412432 GCF_039537225.1 Nocardioides ginsengisoli | reverse complement strand
CACCTACACCTGGACCAGCCCCAACGGCTACCGATGGCAGGTCGACCACCGCGGCACCCACCCCCTCCGAACATGAGCCGCTGAACAGAGCACCCACTCACACCCCGCACGACAGGGGTGTACCGGCAGCAACAGCCGGCCGACAGCGAGCCGCAACCACCTCGATCACCGCGGCGCGCCCCCACGCTCTCAAAGAAGCACCTGGCACCGCGCCCACAGAAAGCCACCGGGAGCCGGCCCCCTTACCGCCAAACCCCACCACAAACAAGTAGTGACGACACCTCACCACAACGGGTAGAACATGTTCTGATTCTGCCCCTTCGTGACGGAGGTCACATGTCGCACACCCCCCAGTCCGCGTCATCCGACATTGCAACCGACACCCGGTCCGGCGTCTCCCGCCGAGGCTTCCTCGCCGGTGCGGGAGCCGCCGCGGGAGCCGTGGCGGTCCTGCCCGCGTTCACCGCTGCACCGGCCCGCGCCGCGGCGATCTCGAACGGCGCGAGCGTGCCGGCGCTCATCATCGGCACCGGGTACGGCGGGTCGGTGGCGGCGCTGCGGCTGGCGCAGGCCGGCGTCCCGGTCGAGATGGTCGAGATGGGGATGACATGGGACACCCCGGGGTCCGACGGCAAGATCTTCCCCAAGGTGACCGCGCCCGACAAGCGGGCGTACTGGCTGCGAACCAAGTCGAAGGCGCCGGTCAGCAACTTCTTCGGCTTCCCGATCGACAGTGACATCCCGCGCTACACCGGGGTCCTGGACGCCGAGGAGTTCGCCGGGATCACCGTCTACCAGGGCCGCGGCGTGGGCGGCGGCTCGCTCGTCAACGGCGGCATGGCGGTGACGCCGAAGCGGACGCGGTTCGCCGGGATCCTGCCATCGGTCGATGCCAACGAGATGTACGACACCTACTACCCGCGCGCGAACGCCGGTCTCGGCGTCGGGCAGATCGACGCGACGTGGTTCGAGAGCGCGGACTGCTATCAGTACGCGCGGGTGGGGCGGAAGCACGCGCAGCGCTCCGGCTTCGCGTGGACGTTCGTGCCCGACGTCTACGACTGGAACTACATGAAGGCCGAGCAGGCCGGGACGGTGCCGCGGTCCGCGCTCGACGGGCAGGTGATGTACGGCAACGACTACGGCAAGAAGTCGCTGGTACAGACCTACCTGGCGCAGGCGCTCGCGACCGGTCGGGTCAACGTGTCCTCGCTGCACAAGGTCACCTCGGTGACGCCGGCGTCGGGCGGCGGCTACACCGTGACGATCGATCAGATCAACACCAATGGCGATACGGTGGCGACCAAGACGGTGACCGCGGCGAAGGTCTTCTTCGCGGCGGGCAGCGTCGGCACCAGCAAGCTGCTGGTCAAGCTCAAGGCGACCGGCGCGCTGCCGCTGCTCAACAACGAGGTCGGCAAGGGCTGGGGCGACAACGGCAACGTGATGTGCGGCCGCGCCAACCACATGTGGGACCCGACCGGCACCCTGCAGTCGACGATCCCCTGCTCCGGCATCGACAACTGGGACGCCGGCGGCGCGTTCGCCGAGGTCGCGCCGCTGCCGACCGGCATCGAGACCTACGCCTCGCTCTACCTCTCGATCACCAACACCACCCGGCGTGCGGAGTTCACCTGGAACGCCGCAGCCAACAAGGTCGACCTGTCCTGGCAGACCGCGTGGAAGCAGGACTCGATCAACATGGCCAAGTCGATCTTCGACAAGATCAACAGCAAGGAGGGGACGATCTACCGCACCGACCTCTTCGGCGGCTACAAGATCTGGCAGGACGGCCTCACCTATCACCCGCTCGGCGGCGTGGTGCTCAACAAGGCGACCGACAACTACGGCCGGCTCCAGGGCTACGACGGCCTCTACGCCATCGACGGATCGCTGATCCCCGGCAACACCACGGTCAACCCGTTCGTCACGATCACCGCGCTGGCGGAGCGCAATATCGACAACATCCTCGCCAACGACCCGATGTAGTCATCGGCACGCTCAGGGCGTGTGCGACCGGGCGATGGCGACCAGATCGGCGGCGAGGCCGGTCAGCCGCCGCGGCCCGGTCCACACGGCCCTGAGCTCGCGGCCGAGCTCGAGGTCGAGCGGGACCTCGAGCACGGCGCCGGAGGCGAGCGCGTCGGCGACCGAGAGCCGGCTCAGGACGGCGGGGCCGGCGCCCGCCTGCACCGCCACCCGTACGGCGGCATTGCTGCCGAGCTCCTGCAGCGCGCGGGCCGGGCGGCCCACCTGGGCGCGCAGCTCGTCGTCCAGCCGGACCCTCGTGCCCGAGCCGGGCTCGCGGGTGAGCAGCGGGGTGGCGACCAGCTCGTCGGCGCCGACCCGGCTGCGGCGGCGGGTCCAGGGGTGGTCGGGGCCGACGACGAGGACCAGCTCGTCGCGGGCGACGACCGCGGTCCGCACGCCGCGCGGTGCCCGCGGGCCCTCGACGAAGCCGAGGTCGCAACCGCCGGAGAGGACCCCGGCGACGACCTCCGCCGTGTTGTGAACCTGCAGCAGCACCGACGCCTCGGGATGCTGGGTCCGCAGAACGGCGAGCCACGCCGGCAGCAGGTGCTCGGCGACGGTCTGGCTCGCCGACACCCGCAGCTCGCCGCCGGCGGTCTCGGTGAGGGCGGCGGTGCCGTCCACGAGGGTCCGGGCGGCGGTGAGCACGTCGCGCGCCCAGTCGACGACGACCAGTCCGGCCGGGGTGAGCTTGGCGCCGGCGGTGGAGCGGGTGAGCAGCGGTACGCCGAGCGAGCGCTCCATCCGAGCCAATGAGCGGCTGGCGTTGGGCTGGGCCATGTCGACGGCCCGGGCGCCGGCGCTCACGCTGCCGTGATCGGCAACGGCGACGAGCAGCTCCAAGGCGGTGATCTCCGGCCACTCCTGCATATCCAGAGGATATGCCCTCATGCCGAATCAACGTCTACTGCGGATCCCTGTGCCGCGCCACGCTGGATCCATGGTCAGCATCCGTCTTCGTACGCCCGGTGTCGTCGCCTGCCTGGCTCCGGCGCTGCTGGCGTACGGGCTGAGCCGGGTGGTGCCCGCCGCGAGCCCGCTGCTCGTCGCGATCCTGCTCGGCGTGGTGAGCGCTGCCGTCCTGTCGACGACGCCGCGGACCGCGCCCGGCGAAGGGTACGCCGCCCGGACCCTGCTCCGCGCGGGCGTGGTCCTGCTCGGCCTTCAGCTGTCGCTGCAGCAGGTCGCCGACCTCGGGCCCGGTGTGATCGCGCTGATCATGCTCGTCGTCGTGTCGGGCATCGGCGTCAGCCTCGCGGTCGGCCGGATGCTCGGCCTGCCGTGGAACCACCGGCTGCTCATCGGCTGCGGCTTCTCGATCTGCGGCGCGGCCGCGGTCGCCGCCATCGACGGCGTGGTCGACGCCGAGGAGGAGGAGACGGCGTCGGCGGTGGCGCTCGTCGTGGTCTTCGGGACCGCGATGATCGGGATCGTCCCGCTCGTCGCCGGTCTTCTCCACCTCTCCCCCGACGTCGCCGGCCTCTGGGCGGGCGCGTCGATCCACGAGGTCGCCCAGGTGGTGGCCGCGGGCGGGGTCGTCGGCGGCAGCGCGCTCGCCGTCGCGGTGGTGGTCAAGCTCGGGCGCGTCCTGCTGCTCGCGCCGGTCGCCGCGTGGGTCTCGTGGCGACGTCGTACGACGGGCGCCGCCGACACGAGGCAGCCGCCCCTGGTGCCCGTGTTCGTCGTGGGCTTCCTGGCGATGGTGCTGCTCCGGACCTGGACCACCCCGCCGCACGCCGTCCTCGAGGCGGCGGCAGCGACCCAGACGATCCTGCTCGCCGTCGCGATGTTCGCGCTCGGCCGCGGGGTGCGGATCGACCGGATGCGGGCCGCCGGGGCGGCGCCGTTCGTCCTCGCCGCGCTCGCGACCGGGTGGGTCAGCGCACTGGGGCTGGCGGGGGCACTGCTGCTCGGCTGACCCGCTCCGACGTCAGGCGGGCGACCAGGCCGACCAGGACGAGCAGGGCCAGCGTCCACACCACGAGCGTGGCGTCGAGCATCGCCCAGCGCCGCCCGGTGAGGAGGAAGGTGTTGTCCGGCTCGAGCACGACCAGCGCCTCGGGCACGTGCAGCCCGATGACGAGGGCGGCGGCCAGCAGGTAGGCGAGCCAGCGCCCGCGGACCTGCCACAGCGCCAGCACCACGCCGCCGATCATGGTGACGACGGTCAGCATGCCCACGATGGCGAGGCTGTCGCCCAGGTGGAAGCCGGGCTCCTCACGGGCGAACACGAGCGCGACGACGCGCATCATCGCGCGGGACAGGACGCCGACGGCGATGCCGACGAGGAAGCCGGCAGCGAGCCCGCGGCCGGTACGGCGCAGCACGGTGTGCAGGAGGGTCATGCCCCCTCTGTCGCACGAGAGGCCCGCGGCGGTTCGCCGAAAGATCTCAAGAACGGAGTGAACCGATCGGGGCGCTCCCGACGACAGACGGGGTGTTCGACCCATCTCCCGAGGAGCTCATCGTGAAGCCACCCCGCCCCCGTCATCTCGCCGTCGTGTCCGCCGTCGCGGCCGTCAGCCTGTTCGCCGCCTCCCCCGCGCTCGCCGGCGCGGACCGGGTGCGCGCCGAGGGCCCGCTCATCGCCTACTCCTCCGCGGTCCCGGCCGGCGCGACCGCCCGCGTCCAGGAGGTCGCCAATGCCGCCGGCAACACCGTCGTCACGCTGCACGTGCGCGGCCTCGAGCCGAACACCGAGTACGGCGCGCACGCGCACCAGAACGCCTGCGGGGCGACCGGCGGGGCCGCCGGCGGGCACTACCAGCGGGTGGTCGACCCGGTGCAGCCGAGCACCAACCCGGCGTACGCCAACCCCCGCAACGAGATCTGGCTCGACTTCACCACCGACGACGAGGGCAACGGCGCCGCGCAGACCCTGGTCCGCTGGCAGTTCGAGCCGAACCGGCGCGCCGGGTCGGTGATCATCCACGAGCACGCGACCGACCCCGGCCCGGACCACCCGGGCACCGCCGGCGGGCGGCTCGCCTGCCTGTCGGTGAATTTCTGAGACTCAGCGACCGCTGTGCGCGAAGGTTCGACCATGACCTCGCCCTGCTCGGGGCCCCGCACTGATGCCGACCTCGTCGCCGCCGTGGCGACGGGGAGCTCGGCAGCGCTCGAGGAGCTCTACCGGCGTCACGCCGGCTGGCTCGCCGTACGGCTGGGACGGCGCTGTGCCGACCCCCAGCTCGTGGACGAGGTCCTCCAGGACACCTTCGTGTCCGTGTGGAAGGGCGCGAAGGGCTACAGCGGTCGCGGTGAGCCGGCGGCATGGATGTGGGGCATCGCCGTCCGGCGGCTGGTCGACGCGCTTCGGCGTCGACCGCCTGCCGCCCACCCGATCGTGGAGGCCGATCTCGACGTGGTCGAGTCCGCCGAGGACCGGGTGCTGG
>NZ_BAABAC010000005.1:347039-406986 GCF_039537225.1 Nocardioides ginsengisoli | reverse complement strand
CGTCCAGGTGACCGTGCTCGACGGCCTGACCACCCGCGAGGCCGCCCACCTGCTCGGCCTCCGGCAGGGCACCGTGAAGACCCGGATGATGCGGGCCCGACAGCAGCTCAGGAAGGAGCTGGCATGACCGCGAGCACCTGGCACCTCGACGACGCCCTCGCCCAGCGGTACGCCGGCGGCGGACTCTCCCCCGCCACCGCGGCGTCCGTCGAGCAGCACCTGATGGCGTGCCCCGACTGCCGGGGCCTGGTCGGCGGCCGCGCGGTCGCCGCCGAGCCCGACCGGTTCGCCGGCATCTGGTCCGAGATCGTCGAGGAGGTCCACGCGCCCCGCCGCGGACCCGTCGAGCGGACCCTCCGCGCGGTCGGCGTCGGCGAGTCGACGTCGCGGATCCTCGCGACCACCCCGACCCTGCGCGGCGCCTGGCTGAGCGCGATCGTGCTCGTCCTGGTCCTCGCTCTGTACGTCGCCCACGCCAGCCCCCGCGGCGCCCTCCTCTTCGTCAGCCTCGCGCCGGTGCTCCCGCTGCTCGGCGTGATCGCGACCTTCGGCCCGCAGGGCGACCCGTCGCACGAGATGGCCGCGGCGGCGCCGTACTCACGGCTGCGGCTGCTCACCGCGCGCACCGCGTTCGTGCTGGCCAGCACCATGCTCCCCGCGCTGGCGGTGAGCCAGTTCCTGCCGGGCGACCGGTGGTTCGCGGTGGCCTGGCTGTTGCCCGGCCTCGCGCTGACCACAGCGACGCTCGCCGCCGCGCACTGGGTGCCCGTGCACCGCGCCGCGATCGGGCTGCTCGCGCTGTGGCTCGCGCTCGGCGCCGGCCGCTGGGTGGGCGAGGGCCCCGGCCGCCGGGTGACCACGGCGGCGACGACCGTCGACCATGTCGTCCAGGTCGTCCAGGTGGCCAGCGTCGTCGTCATCGCCCTCGCCGCGCTCACCATCGCGCGGCACCGCCACCAGCTCCCCCGCGACCTCAGGAGGAACGAGTGAGCACGATCGACGGGCACGGCCTGGTCAAGGCCTTCGGCCGGACCCGCGCCGTCGACGGCCTCGACCTCACGACCAGCACCGGCGTCACCGGACTGCTCGGCCCCAACGGCGCCGGGAAGACGACCCTGCTGCGGATGCTCGCCACCGTGACGTCGTACGACGCCGGGTCGCTGCGCGTGCTCGGCCACGACCCGCAGGACGCCGCGGCCCGCCTCGCGATCCGGCGTCGGCTCGGCTATCTCCCGCAGGAGGCCGGCTTCCACCGCGGCTTCACCGCCTTCGAGGCGGTCGACTACATCGCCGTCCTCAAGGAGCACGACGAGCGGCGGGCCCGCCATGCCGAGGTCCGCCGGGTGCTCGAGCTGGTCGGGCTGAGCGACGTCGCTACCACGAAGGTCGGTGCGCTCTCCGGCGGCATGCGCCGACGACTCGGGCTGGCCCAGGCGCTGCTCGGCGACCCCGACCTGCTGATCCTCGACGAGCCGACGGTCGGCCTGGACCCGCAGCAGCGGATCCGGTTCCGCGACCTCGTCGCCGAGGCCGGCTCCGGCCGGACGGTCCTGCTCTCGACCCACCAGACCGAGGACGTCGCCACGGTCTGCTCCGACGTGATCGTCATCGACGGCGGCCGCCGCGTGTTCGGCGGCACCATCGACGAGCTCGTCGACCTGGCCCGCGACCGGGTCTGGCTCGACGACCGCCGCGACCCGCGGGCGCTCGCCGCCTGGCGGCTGGGCGACGGCAGCTACCACCACGTCGGCGACCCGCCGGACGGCGCGCAGCTCGCCCCGGCCGGGATCGAGGACGCCTACCTGGTGCTCATCGGGCCGACCGCGGCCGCCTCGGACGTGGCATGAGTCGGTCTCCGGGCGTCGTCCCCGCGCTGGCGCGGCAGGAGGCGCGCCGGCTGCTGCGCCATCCCGTCGTCCTGGCTGCCTTCGCCTGGTGGGTGGTCATCGTCGCCGCCGCCGAGCTCTACCAGGACACGTTCGTCGTGCAGCGGTTCGAGTCGGTGACCGCCGCCTTCAGCTTCCTGCCCGGCGTGCCGTGCATCCTGGTCGGTCACATGATGACGACCCGCGACGCGCGTGCGGGCTCGCTCCCGCTTCTGGGCGCGCTGCCGGTCCGGGCCGAGCAGCGGGTCCGGGCGCTCTGCCTGGCAGCACTGGCCCCGGCGGCCGTCGCGGCGGTGCTCAACGCCGGCATCTTCTCCGGCTACCGCCTGGCCTTCGGCTTCCCCGACGCGCCGGACGTCTGGCAGGTGCTGCAGGCGCCGCTCACCGTCGCCGGTGGCACGCTGCTCGGCATCATGCTCGGTGTCTGGGCGCCGTCGCGCGCGACCCCGATGCTCGCCATGGTGGTCATGGTCGGCATCAACGTCGTGGTCGCGAACCGGCCGCATCCGGTGCCGCTGTTCGGGCCGATGTTCTCGTGGGCCGACTGGGGTCCGACCGACGGCAGCGTGTGGTGGGCGATGTTCCCTGGCTCGACGCTCGCGCACTTCCTCTACCTGGGCGGGCTGTGCTCGATGGCCGCCGCGGCGGCGCTGATCCGGGTCAGTCCACGGCGCGGCCGGGCGCTCGTCGTGAGCGCGGGCGCGGTCGCGCTCACCGTCGCGGCCGGGTGGGCGCAGCTGCCATGACATCCGCCCTGCCGGGTCTGGTCGCGGCCTCCTGGCGCGCGGTCGGACGCCGTACGCCGGTCCTCGCGCCGGCCACCGCCGCCGTCCTGCTGCTCGCGGTGACCTGGCCGCTCCAGGACGGCCGGTACGCCGGCCACGTGCTGCACGGCCTGGTCCTGCTGTCCGCCACCGTCTTGATCGGCGCGACCGACGACCCGGCCGCGGAGATCTGCGCGACCTCGCCCCACGTCCTGCGGCTGCGCACCGCGCTGCGGGTGCTGACCGGGTCGGCGGTCGCGCTGCCGGTCCTCGCCGGCGGGCTCACGCTGGTCCATCTGCGCTGTCCGCAGCTCCCACTGACGCCGTATGTCGTCGAGGCGGCGGGGCTCTGCCTGGTCGCGCTCGCCCTCGGGGTCGGTCTGCGCGCCTGGCTCGACCTGGCCCACCCGTCGTACGCCGCGAGCATCGGGCTGATCGGCATCGCGCTCGTCGCCTTCCTGCTGCCGCAGGGATGGGGACTGCTCGAGCCGCAGCCGTGGGGGCCGCCGTGGGCGGCGACGCGGTGGCGCTGGCTGGCGGTCGGCCTGGTCGCCGTGGGGCTGTCGCTGGCGGCGACGGCAGACCGATCGGAGGGCCGGTAGCGCCTCTCAGCGCGCCGGCTCGTCGGCCGCGGGCTCGAGCTTCCAGGAGTAGCTGACGGTCGTCCCGCCATCGGGCCCGTCGGGCTGGACGGTGCGGCTGCCGGAGAGCGGCTGTGCCGGGTCGTCGGGATTCCAGGGCAGGTACTTGGCGGTGTCGGCGGCCCGGTTGTACAGGACATAGCTCGACGTCCCCCACGGGCAGGTGAGCGTGCCCGCCTGCCGCGGCGTCGGGCCGCTCCACTGCAGGTCGTAGGTGCCGGACAGCTCGTCGAGGGCCAGACCGATCGACAGCTCACCGTCGGTGACGTCGCCCGATCCGTCGATCGCGCACTCCCCGTTCTGGCCGGTGCCGGTCCAGCGGCCGGAGGTGCCGGTGGCGGCGGTGAGATACCAGCGCCTGCCGTCCTGCTCGAGGTACTGCTCCACGTAGGTCGTCGCCACCCACGAGATCTCGGTCCGGTAGTTGGTGCCGTTGGTGTAGTTGGACGTCCCCTCGATGGAGAGCTTCCACCGCTCGGGGACGGCGGGCACCTGGCACGAGATGTGCACCTCGGCGTCGGGCGCGCAGAAGTCCGGATCCTCGGGGGTGTTCGCCGGTCCACCGGGGGCGCCGCCGTGACAGGTGTCGGTGCCCGGACCGCCGTGGCACTCGTCGATCCCGTCGTCGCCGTCGAGCCGGTCGTTGCCGGGGCCGCCGAAGATCCGGTCGCTCCCCGGGCCGCCGTGCACGCGGGTGTCATGGCCCCGACCGAGCAGGATCAGGTCGTCGCCCGGCCCGCCGTCGGCCCGGCCGGGGACGTCGGCGCCGTGGATCTCGTCGTCGCCGTCGCCGCCGATGAGCGCCACGCCGCCGGCGCTGGCGGTGAGGACGTCGTGGCCGGCCTCGCCGTACAGCGTGGAGCCGGCCCCCTCGGCGGTCAGCCGGTCGTCGCCCGCGCCGCCGTACACCCGGGCGCTGCGTCCCGTCACGGTGATCTTGTCGTTGCCGCCCCCGCCGCAGATCACGTCGTCGCCGCCGCGCCCCACGATCCGGTCGTTGCCGCCGAGCCCGACGATGACGTCGGCTCGCTTCGTCCCCCGGATCACGTCGTTGCCGCGGGTGCCGACGATCGTGGCCTTCAGGCCCGCGCACGTCGGCCGCGCTGCTCCGAGCCGGACGGCGTCGGCGGCAGGCGTGGGGCTCGCCGCCACCAGGGCGGACAGGGCCGCGAGCGCGGCGAGGATGCGTCGGGTCGTCATGGCCACCACGATCGCGGCCCGCGCGGGGCCGCGACCATCCCGTGGATCCGGGTGATTCGGCCTCCCAGAGAGCTGGGGGCTAGGCGTCCGCCCGACGGGCGACGAGCGCCCAGGAGCGCTCGGTGAGGTCCGCGGCGCGCAGGGCGAGCGGGCGCAGCGGCAGGTACGACGCGAGCGCCACCACCGCGCCGACCCCCAGGCCCGCGACGACGTCGAGCGGGAAGTGAGCGCCGACGTAGACCCGGTCGACGGCCATCAGCAGGGCCAGCCCGACGGCGACCAGGCCGAGGCGGCGGTGGGCGACGAGGACCGCGGCCGCGACCGCGCCGGCCATCACCGCGTGGTCGCTCGGGAACGACGGATCGGTGCTGCGCCCGACGAGGACCAGCGCGTGTGGCAGGACGGCGTACGGGCGCGGCTCGCCGAAGGCGTGGCCGAGGAGCTGGTTGACGCCGATCGCGATCAGGACGCCGGCGGGCGCCCACAGGGCGGCGGCGGTCCGGCGCCGGTCGCCCGAGCGGCGGGCCAGCCACCACGAGCCGAGCAGCAGCGCGGCGAAAAGGACGACGCCGAGGTCGGCGTACAGCTGGGCGGGTGCGTGCAGCCAGGAGGTCCGCTCGGCCAGGCGGTTCATCGCCTGGTACCAGTCGACCTCGAGCTCTCCGCCCACCACTGCTCCGACGCCCGTCACCACCGCCTCCTTCGGGCGGTCCGTCCGCCTCGGCTCGGACCGTAGACCGGGCCACATGAAGCGACCGTGAAGACCGGCCGACGGCGAAGGACTGCCGAGCCCCTCCTGGCGCGCCCGGACGACGGCCTGAGCGCGGTCGGCGACCTGCAGCTTGGCGTAGACCGAGCTGACGATATTGCCGACCGTCGTGGGTCTGAGGAAGAGCTGGCGGGCGATCTGGGCATCGACGTCGACGGGCGCCGCTCGAGGCCCTCGGTGAGGTAAGGGCGGATCCGGCCGACCACCGCCGCGCCATAGACCGCTTGCCGCGCGGCGCGATCACCGACCTGGCAACGGCGCCGTGGTGGCGGCGTCCCGACCGGGACGGGACAGCCGACGGGACGGCGAACGGGACGGCTGTCCCTTCCTCGCCGGTCGCGGGCGCAGCAGGCTGACGCCCATGTTCCGCACCCCTCTCCTCGGTCTCGCCACCCTGCTCACGGGCGCCGCGCTCACGACGGTCGCGCCGACGTCGGCCATCGCGGCCGGCGCCCCCGCTTTCGGCCCGGCCAGCGTGCAGCCGTCGTCGTACGTCGGCGTCTGGGACGGCAACTGCGTCAAGGACGACCCGCCGCCGGTCGCGCTGCCGTCGACGCCGCTCGTCGAGAACGGCCCGGCCGTCACCACCAGCACCGAGGTATCCGGCTCGATCACCGCCCGGACCGACGACACCGACACCGTCCGGGCGTCGGCGCGGATCGGCACCCGGACCACGCTGACCAGCGCCGCGGGCGTGCCGAAGGCGCTGACCGTGACCTACTCGGGCTCGATCGAGGCGACCTCGACCAAGGCGACCTCGGTCTGCAAGGTGATCGCTCACGCCCGTGCCTCGACCCACGTGCCCTTCACCCTCGCCAAGCCGATGTGGGTGACGCTCACGCAGACCCGCAAGGGCCCGGCCTACGCGGAGATCTTCCTGTCCACCGACGGCGAGCAGCTCTACCAGGAGCAGTACGGCACCGGCCTCGACGGCACCGTGACGGCGACCTACTACCTGCCCGCCGGCGACTACAGCGTGTCGGTCGACGTCGCGGCCCAGAAGGGCGGCTGGAAGGGCTTCCCGCGCGCCGCGGTGTCCGGCAGCTCGTCGGTCACCTTCGCCCCGGTCGGCGCCCGGGCGTCCGGCCCCGCCGGCAACGGGACGCCGTACGTCGCCCTGCCGGGGGCGCGCTCCTGCGCCACCCACGGCGCCACTGCGACGCTGACCACCTCCGCCAAGCGGCTGGGCAAGACCCGCTCGATCGAGGTCCTGATCGACGGACGCCGGGCCGCCCTGCTCAAGGGCAAGGCCCTCACCCGCGGCCGCGCCGTCCCGCTGCGGATCGCCGACGACAAGGCCGCCTCCGTCACCGCCACGGTGACCCTGAGGAACGGGGCGCGCCGAACGGTCGCGGCGCGCTATCTCGCCTGCTCGAGCTGAGCGTTGTGCGCAGTGCCCAGGCGCGATCGAGCGCCTGGGCACTGCGCCTCGCCCGTGGGGTGCGGGACGCCCCTAGCGTCCGGCCATGCGTTCAACCACTCTCCGCATCGCCACCGTCGCCGCCGCAGCCGTCACCGGCCTGACGACCGTCTTGGTCGCCGGCCAGAGCGGCGCCGTCGCCGGCCAGCCCACCACCACCGCCACCACCACCGCCGCCGCCGCGCAGAAGCAGGCGCCGCGCCCGCTGCGGATCATGCTCACCAACGACGACGGCTGGTCCGCGCCGGGCATCACCGTCATCTACAACGCCCTCGTCGCCGCCGGGTACGACGTCACGATGGTCGCGCCGCTGGCCAACAACAGCGGCATGGGCGGCAAGATCGCGCTCGGCGGCACGCTCAAGGTCACCCAGCCCCAGCCCCACAAGTACGCCGTCGACGGCACGCCGTCCGACGCCGCGGAGTTCGGCTTCAACACCGTCTACGCCGACCGCGCGCCCGACCTGGTCGTCTCCGGAACCAACAAGGGCCAGAACCTCGCCGCCCTGCAGATCCACTCCGGCACCCTGGCAGCAGCGGCCGCGTCGCTCAACAACGGCGTCCCCGCCATCGCGATCAGCACCGGCTGGGACTACGCCGACCCGAACGCCGACCCCGACAGCTTCCCGTACGACGACACCGCCGCCTACCTGCTGCACCTGCTCGACCAGCTGCAGGCGATGGCCAAGCCGGGCGCGCCGATCCTGCCGAGCGGCATCGGCCTCAACGTGAACTACCCGTACGTCGACGGCGGCCACGGCCGCGCCAAGGGCGTGAAGGTCCTCGGCAGCGGCAGCGGCTATGCGGACCTGAGCTATGCGGGCGCGAGCCTGCCGCCGGTGGGCGGCTCGTCGACGTACACGATCGGGGCGGACCTGTTCGACAGCGCCGACCCGAACGCCGACGACGTGTGGTTCAAGCGGGGCTACGTGACGATCACGCCGATCCACGGCAACTACGACGCCCCCGTGCAGGGGACGGGGCTGCAGCGGCTGGCCGGATCTACCGACTGATGGGGTTGTTGCGGCGCGGGGGCGGGTGCATGCTGAGGGCGGGCGGACCGGGCAATCTCTACACAACTGGAGGCCCTACCGATGGCTCTCAACCGCTTCCTCACCTCCGCGTTGGCCGCGGCGGTCATCTGCCTCACGGCAGCCGCCGGCGCCGTCGCCACCACGACCGACACACCCGTCTCGGTCAACAGCCCGGTCGGCCCGTTCTCGCAGAACAAGCAGAACGAGCCCGCCGTCGCCGTCGACGCGCACAACCCGCAGGTCTTGGCGGCCGGGGCCAATGACGAGATCGACATGGAGGCCTGCGCCGCGGGCGACCCGACGACCTGTCCCTTCACGCAGGGCGTCGGCGTGTCCGGGGTCTACTTCTCCTTCAACGGCGGCGGATCGTGGGTCCAGCCGACCTACACCGGCCTGACCGCGCGGCTGTGCACCGGCCCCGCGCCCTGTACGGCGACGACCGGCCCGATCGGCACCCTGCCCTGGTACGCCGAGGCGGGCATCGTGTCCGACGGCGACCCGGCGGTGGCCTTCGGCCCGCGGCCCGGCGCCGACGGCAGCTTCTCGTGGGCGAATGGCTCGCGGCTCTACTACGCCAACCTGACCTCCCCGGTCAGCGGTGCCCCGCACAGCGACGCCTTCAAGGGCGCCGAGGCGATCGCGGTGTCGTATGTCGACGACGTGGCCTCCGCGGCGGCCGGGAACAAGAACGCGTGGAGCCACCCGACGCTGATCTCCAAGCAGTCGACGACGACCTTCTCCGACAAGGAGCAGGTGTGGGCCGACAACGCGGAGAGCAGCCCGTTCTTCGGCTCGACCTACGTCTGCTGGGCCTCCTTCCGCAGCAACAGCCACGGCCGCGCGCTGCCCACCCCGCTGTACGTCGCGCGCTCGCGTGATGGCGGCTCGTCGTGGACGACGCAGCAGGTGAGCCCCGCGACCGACAACGGCATCAACTCGCAGCCCGACGGCTGCACGGTGCGCACCGACAGCCACGGCAACGTCTACGTCTTCGGCATCGGCAAGCGCAACGGCCAGGCCCTCCAGCTGATGTACCGCTCGACCGACGGCGGCGCGCACTTCACCGGCCCGACGGCCGTCGCCCCCGCCGTGGAGCCGGGCGTGTTCGACCCGGTGCTCGGCCGCCCCAACATGGACGGCATCGCGGGCGCCCGCGTCGACCTGGCCGACGGACCCAGCGTCGACATCGCCAACGGCGCGCCCTCCGGAGCCGACGCCACCGACCAGATCCTGATGACCTGGGCGGATGGTCGTAACGGGCTCAACAACGAGCAGGTGCTGATGACGACGTCACGTGACGGCGGCGCCACGTGGACCACCGCGGTCCCGGTTCCCCTGCCCGCGGGTGACCGGCCGTTCTACACGGCCCCGGCCCTCTCCCCGAACGGCACCGACGCCTACCTGACCGTCAACGCCTTCACCACGCCGTACCGGAACGACACCACGTCACCGCGCGGACTGGTCGGCGAGATGCTCCACGCCGACGTGGCCCCCAACGGCGCGCTCGGCCCGTGGACAATCCTCGTACGAGGTGCGGTCGGTGACCCACGAGGGACGTCACAGAACGGCCTGACCGCCGAGTTCCTGGGCGACTACGTCTACACCGCGGCCACCCGCACCGGCGCCGTCGGCGTCTGGAACGACGCGGCGCGCGCGGCCGACTGCCCGGCGATCGACGCCTACCGAGGATCGCTCTACACGGCGACGCCGCAGTCGCCGCCTGACGTCCAGGGCAGCTGCCCGCTCGCGTTCGGCAACAGCGACATCCGCGGCGCGGCGGTGAGCGACCCGACACCGTGACGGCCTGATCGCCGTCTGATCGGAGGGGCCTCCGGACGTCGTCCGGAGGCCCCTCCCACCCACCACGGACCTCCCTCCGTGACCCTGCCGGCCCACCAGCTCCCCGTCACGGCTCGAGGCAGGCTGGGATCGAGTCGACCCGTCCGGCCGGCTCCTCGGTGTGCCCCTGCGGGTCGAGGATCTTGACGACGTCGACGGTCGGCAGCCGCTTGAGCGTGGGCACGATCTCGTTCGCGATCGTGAAGGTCGAGCCCCCGCTCGCGCAGCCGCCGGTCAGCCGGACCCGCGCGATGCCGTCGCGGATCCGCAGCCCGGTGAAGCCGACCGCCCCGCTGTCGACGAGGACCAGGCCGCGTGGGCGGTCGAAGTCGACCGGTCCCGCGAAGAGAGCGGTCAACGCGCCCCGTGCCACCGCGGGAGTAGGCACGCGTCGCGTGACGGCAGCGGCCGTCGCGTCCCGCGTCGCGAAGAAGACCTCGACCGCGCCGCGTCGGCAGTCGAACGGATGGCGGCCCGGGAAGGCCACGTCGACGACCAGCCGGTCCGGCCGGGTGAGCAGGGAGACGCGGAAGTCGCCGCGTGCCGCCAGCCCGACGCCGTAGGTGACGACGCCCTCGAAGTCACCCGCGCGACGGACGTCTCGCAGCTGGGTGAACGAGCGGACGATCCGGCGGGGCGCCGTCGACCGGCCCCGGTCGTCGTGCGCGCGGACCGGCGCGAGCCGTACGGCGAGGACGGCGCGCCCGCGCAGCCTCAGTGGCAGGCCCGATCCGTCCTGCACGATCCGACGGACATAGTGGACGTCGTACCCGGCGACGGCGGTCAGGTCGAAGACGACCCGGTCGAAGTGCGCCCGGTCGTGGCGCCCCGCGCGGACGCCGTCCAGGAAGGCTTGACCCCTCGTCGGGGCGGGACCGACGACGGGCGACTGGCAGGCCGCCGAGACAGCGGTCGTGGCGGCGCCGGCGCTGGTCGCGGCGCGGGACGAGGCCGTCGGCGCCGCGAGGAGCGCCAGACCGGCGAGAAGAACTGTGGCTCGGCGCATGGCCGTCGCCTCCCCGATCGAAGTGGATGACCGGGCCCGAACAGCTCGGGTCCTGCCTGTACGACGCGCTCCTCCCGCGGGTGGTTGACCGCCGTTCCGGTGACCAGACGCCCCGAGGCCAGGTCTCGCGTCACGCGTCGCTGGGCGCCGAGACGTCGTAGAGCAGGTTGTCGACGGACTGGCGCAGGGCGCTGTCGGAGAGCGCGCCGGCGGTGGACAGGTCGGTGATCCGCTCGGCGATCTCGCGCACCTTCATGTTCTTGTTGCGCGACCACCAGGTGAGCATCGCGAACGCCTGGTCGGCGTCGAGGCCGTAGGCCATCATCAGGCTGCCCTTGGCCTGCTCGATGGTGGCGCGGTGCAGGGCCGAGGCGGCCACCGCGTCGCGCGCCTCCTCCTCCGAGGCCCGGGCGAAGTCCTCGGTCAGGTCGATGTAGTAGCCGTCGAGCTCGCTGACCGGCGGATCGACCTCCGCCTCGCACACCCCGCCGTCGCACACCAGCAGGACCCGGCGTTCGACGCCGTCCTCCGCGACCAGCCGGTAAACGAGGCTGAACGGATCGCCGGTTCGCGTGGCCGCCTCCAGCACGTCCGCCAGACGCTCCTGGTCGTCGGGATGCTGGCGCTTCACGACGTCGTCCGTCGTCGGCTCGATCCCGCCCGGCGGCATGCCGTGGATGCGGAAGACCTCGTCGTCCCACTCCCACGTCCTGGTCGGCACCTGGTAGGTGAACCGACCGACGCGGGGCGTGTCCAGGTGCTCTGCCACGGTTGCCCCCTCTGCTCGCGCTGCGTCCGACGACATCCATCGAACCACCGCGAACGCCGGTTCGAAAGGCGCGTTTCGGGTACCGTGGCGACGTCGTCACGATGCGTCTGGCCCAAGGCGATCGGCAGCACACCCGTCAGGGTTGCCCCAGAGGTCTGCAGGATGAGCCAGCACCCGCGGCCGGTCCGCGTCACGGTCGTCGACGACCACGTCCTGTTCGCCGAGTCGGTCGCGCTCACGCTCGAGGCCGAGGGCTACCTGGTGAAACGACTCGACATCACCGCGCCACCGGCCACCCTCGCGTCCGTCCTCGCGACCGCGCTGCGCACCGTGCCGCGCGTCGTGCTCCTCGACCTCGACCTCGGCCGGGTCGGCGACGGCACTCGCCTGATCGCGCCGCTGACGGCGTCGGGCGCCGCCGTCGTCGCGCTGACCGCCACGAGCGACCTCGCCGACTGGGGCGAGTCGCTGCGCCAGGGCGCGAAGACCGTGCTGTCGAAGGCATCGCCCCTGCACGAGGTGATGACCACCATCCGCAGCGTCTGCGACGGCCGCCCCGTGCTGAGGAGCCAGGAGCGACAGGCGCTCATCGACACTGCCGTCCGCGAGCGCGACGCGACCCGCGAGATCCGCACGCGGCTCGACCGCCTGACCCGCCGCGAGCAGGAGGTGCTCGGCGCCCTGATGCGCGGCGAGCAGGTCCGGGAGATCGCGCGCGCACGGGTGGTCTCCGAGGCGACCGTCCGCACCCAGATCAAGTCCATCCTCGCCAAGCTCGAGACGGGCTCCCAGATCGCCGCGATCGGCGCCGCCTACCGGGCGGGCTGGCGTCCGCCCGGCTGACCTCGCCCGGCTGACCTCGTCCGGCTGACCTCGCCCGGCTGACCTCGCCCGGCTGTCAGCGCCCGACTGTCAGTGCCCGACTGTCAGTGCTCAGGCGCCCCGACCGGCAGGTCGATCACGAACGCCGGGCGGCCGTCCGTCCCGTCGGCGACATAGGCCGCCTCGCCGCCGTGGAGCCGGGCGATCTCACGGACCACATAGAGCCCGAGCCCGGTGCCGGCCGTCGCGCCGGCGTGAACGAACCGGTCGAAGACCCGGTCGACCAGCTCCGGCTCGAGGCCGTGGCCTGCGTCGCTGACCTCGATCCGCACTCCGTCGGCGGTGCGCTCGCCCCGCAGCGCGATCGGCGGCCGGCCGTGCCGCACGGCGTTCTCGAGCAGGTTGTCGACGGCCTGCCCCAGCCGCGCCGGGTCGACGACGAGCTCGACGTCGCTGCCGACCTGCACCCGGATCCGCTCGGACCCGTGGGCGGCCATGACCCGGTCGGCGGACGATCGCAGCGCGTGGCGCAGCGACACCTGCTCGGGCTCCAGCTCGAGCTCCTCGGACTGGACGTCGGATGCGGTGCCGAGGTCGCTCAGCAGGCGCTGCAGGCGCTGCGCGCTGGACGACAGCGCCTCGAGCACCTGCGCCCGCTGCTCCTGGTCGAGCCCGACGCCGAGGCCCTCCTCGTCACGGTCGCCGTCGCGCAGCATCCCGACCGCGCCCGCGATCACGGCGGCCGGCGTCCGCAGCTCGTGCGCGGTGACCGCGAGCAGGTGGGACTGCTGCTCGAGCGCGACCCGGAGCTGCTCCTCGTACTCCCGCTGCTCGGTCTGGTCGCGGGTCACCTTGGCGTAGCCGCGATGCAGGCCGGTGTCGTCGTACACGGCCGTGATGGCGACGCGCGCCCAGAACCGGCTGCCGTCACGTCGTACCCGCCAGCCCTCCTCGGTGTGCACGCCCTCGCGCAGCGCGAGCTCGAGGTTGTGCTCGGGGTGTCCGACGAGCTGGTCCTCCTCGGGGTAGAACACCCGGAAGTGCCGGCCGACGATCTCGTCGGCCCGGTAGCCCTTGATGTGCTCGGCCCCGGGGTTCCAGCTGGCGACGTTCCCGGCGACGTCGAGCATGAAGATCGCGTAGTCCTCGACCGCGGACACGAGCAGCCGGAAGACGTCCTCGCTGCGACGCAGCGCGAGCTCGGTGGTGACATCCTGCACCTGGGCGAAGATGTAGAGCGGCTCGCCGCCGGAGTCGCGGATCGGGGTGAGCGTCACCCGCGCGGTGCCGGTGTGGTGCCGGGCCTCGATCGGGTGGTCGAAGACGACGGAGTCCGCCTCGCTCGTGGTGATCCGCGCGAGTGCCTGGTCGAGCAGGTCGCCGTGCTGCCGGGTCAGGACGCCGTAGTCGAGACCGACCAGCTCCTCGGCCGGGAGACCGACCAGGTGGACCAGTGCCGGGTTGGCGCGGACGATGCTGCCGTTGAGCGTCATCGTCGCCATGCCGATGGCGGCCTGGTCGAAGACCTCGCGGTAGCGCTCCAGGTGCTCGTCGAGCAGCTGCTGGTCGCGCACCGCCACGTCGTCCTGCTCGGACGCGACCCGCAGCGCCCTGGCCTCGCGGCCCACGCGCGGAGCGGAGGTCGCCACCAACGCCCGGAGCCGGTCGACGAGGACGTCGAGCGGCACCGACTTCTCCACGAAGTCGACCGCCCCGAGCTGACGCGCGCGCTCGGCCAGGCCGCGCGCGCCGAACCCGGTGTACATGACCACCTGGGTCTCCGGCGACACGGCCAGCACGAGCGGCAGGCACTCGAGCCCGTCGAGCACGGGCATCGAGGCGTCGAGCAGCATCAGCGTCGGCTGATGGGCGTGGGCGAGCATCATCGCCTCTCCCCCGTCGCCCCCCTGGCCCACGACCTCGAAGAGACCGGACGCCTGGAGGCGCGCCGTGACGACGGCCCGCAGCTCCGGCGAGTCGTCGACCACCACCACCGTCGGCCGCGCCGTCACGCCACCCCCTGCCCACGCCGTCCCATGTCCCGGACGGGCAATGCCCCGAACGGGCGTTCCCATACCGGTCGCGGCGATCCGAGGAGGTCGCGGCCTGACGACCTACGCGTCGCCCCCTCGCCTCACGGCACCACGACGGCCAGCATGTCGACCACGCACGCCGGCTTGTCGCCGCCGTCGCGCTCGATCGTCACCCGGGTCGCGACCTGGTAGCCCAGCGCGATCTGCTTGACGCCGGTCAGCTCGACACCGGCCCGGACCCGCGACCCGACCGGGACGGGCGAGGGGAAGCGCAGCTTGTCGGCGCCGTAGTTGACGGCCATCTTCACGCCGTCGAGGCGGTAGACCTCGGCCACGAGCAGGGGCAGCAGGCTCAGCGTCAGGTAGCCGTGGGCGATCGTCGTACCGAACGGGCCATCGGCGGCACGCTCGGGGTCGACGTGGATCCACTGGTGGTCGCCGGTCGCGTCCGCGAAGGCGTCGATCTGCGACTGCGGGACCGCATGCCATTCCGAGTGGCCGAGGTGGGTGCCGACTGCTGCCTCGAGCTCGCCGATGCCGTCGAAGATCCTCATGCCTTCGGCCCTCCGGCGACGTACAGCACCTGGCCGGAGACGAAGCCGGCACCCTCGCTGGCGAAGAACGAGACGGCGTGCGCGATGTCGGCCGGCAGGCCGCCGCGTCCGACCGGGATGTCCTTGACCACCGCGGCCTTGAAGTCGTCGAAGGAGACACCCATCCGCTCGGCGGTGGCCATGGTCATCTCGGTCTCGATGAACCCGGGGGCGATCGCGTTCGCGGTGACCCCGAAGCGGCCCAGCTCGAACGCCAGGGTCTTGGTGAAGCCCTGGACACCGGCCTTGGCGGCGGCGTAGTTGGCCTGGCCGCGGTTGCCCAGCGCCGAGATGCTCGACAGGTTGACGATCCGGCCCCAGCCGGCCTTGGTCATGTAGCCCTGCACCGCGCGGGTCATCAGGAAGGCGCCGCGCAGGTGGACGTTCATGACCGCGTCCCAGTCGGACGTCGTCATCTTGAACAGCAGGTTGTCGCGGATGATGCCGGCGTTGTTGACGAGCACGGTCGGCTCGCCGAGCTCGGCCGCGATGCGCTCGACGGCAGCCTGGACGGCGTCCTCGTCGGCGACGTCGACGCCGACCGCGAGGCCGCGGCCACCGGCCGCCTCGATCTCGGCGAGGACGTCCTTGCACGCGGTCTCGTCGAGGTCGAGGACGGCGACGGCGAACCCGTCCTCGGCCAGGCGACGCGCGACGCCGGCGCCGATGCCGCGGGCCGCGCCCGTGACGATCGCGGTGCGGGTGCTGGTGGTCATGGATGAGCTCCTGTCGATGGGGGTGGCGGGCCGGACGTCAGCTGAGGCGCTCGAGGACCATGGCCATGCCCTGGCCACCGCCCACGCACATCGACTCGACGCCGAACTGCTTGTCGTGCCACTGCAGCGAGTTGATCAGCGTCGCGGTGATCCGCGCACCGGTCATGCCGAACGGGTGACCGACCGCGATCGCACCGCCGTTGACGTTGAGCTTGTCGACGTCGATGCCGAGCTGCTGCGCCGACCCGAGGGACTGGACGGCGAACGCCTCGTTGATCTCGAACAGGTCGATGTCGCCCAGCGACATGCCCGCGTTCTTGAGCGCGGCCGGGATCGCCTCGACCGGGCCCAGGCCCATGATCTCGGGCGAGAGACCCGTCACGGCGGTCGACACGATGCGGGCGAGCGGGGTCAGGCCCAGCTCCTTCGCGCGGGTGTCGGACATGATCACCAGCGCCGCGGCGCCGTCGTTGAGCGGGCACGCGTTGCCCGCGGTCACCGTGCCGTCGGGGCGGAAGACCGGCTTGAGGCTGCTCACCGCCTCGAGCGTCGTACCGGCCCGGGGGCCGTCGTCGGCCGTCACGACGGTGCCGTCGGGCAGCGTGACCGGCGTGATCTCGCGGGCCCAGAAGCCCTCGTTGATCCGCTGCTCGGTCAGGTTCTGGCTGCGCACCGCGAAGACGTCCTGCTCCTCGCGCGACATGCCCAGCACCTGCGCGACGTTCTCGGCGGTCTGACCCATCGCGATGTACAGGTCAGGAAGGTCCCCCGCCTCACGTGGGTCGACCCACGACTCCGCGCCACCCTGGGCGCGCTTGTCGGTCCGCGCCTGCGCGTCGGCGAACGCCGCGTTCTGGCCCTCCGGGTTGTCCGACCAGCCGTTGAAGAACCGCGACACCGTCTCGACACCGGCCGAGATGAACGCGTCGCCCTCACCGGCCTTGATCGCGTGGAACGCCATCCGCGTGGTCTGCAGCGACGACGAGCAGTAGCGGTTGACCGTCACGCCCGGCAGGTGGTCCATCCCCGCCAGGACGGCGACCGCACGCCCCAGGTTGTTGCCCGCCTCACCCGCCGGCTGCCCCACCCCCAGGATCAGGTCGGTGATCTCGCGCGGGTCGAGACCCGGCACCTTGCTCAGCGCGGCGCGCACCATCTGCACGGCCAGCTCGTCGGGACGCAGGTCCTTCAGCGAGCCCTTCCCCGCGCGGCCGATCGGCGAGCGGGCGGTCGAAACGATCACGGCTTCGGGCATGACGACTCCTTGAGGTAAGCAAACGCTTAGGTAAGCGCTTGCTTATGTTGGCACGGGACGGCGGGCCTGTCCAGAGGCGGCGGATGTGGTTCTCGAGACGGTAGGTTGCGTCGTTCCGGCCCGACGGCCGGAGCGACGGTGCGGTCGGACGAGCACCCCGGTGCGGCAGGAGCGAGAAGTGCAGGACTACACGCCCGCTCAGGAGCGCGTGCTCGACGCGGCGGCCGCCGCCTTCTCCGAGCACGGCTTCGGCGGCACCAGCACGCGCGACATCGCCGTCCGGGCCGGACGCAGCCCGGCCGCCGTCTACGTGCACTACCGGTCGAAGGAGGACCTCCTCTTCGCCGTGAGCCGCCGCGGCCACGACGCCGCGCATCGGGCGATGATCGAGGCGTCGGCCGACGCGGCCTCCCCGACCGAGCGCCTGGGCACGATGGTGCACGCGTCCACGCTCTGGCACCTCGAGAACGCCCGCGTCGCGCGCGTCGTGCAGTACGAGTACGGCGCCCTCACCGAGCCCCATCGCGGGGTCATCGCCGACCTCCGCCGGCAGACCACCCAGCTCATCGTCGACGTGATCGCCGAGGGCGACGCGTCCGGCGACTTCGACGTCGACGACATCGCCGGGACGGCGCGCGCCGTCCTGTCCCTCTCGATCGACCTGGTGCGCTGGTTCAGCCCCGATCGTCTCGACCAGGCGGCCCGCATCGCGCGCCTCAACGTCGCCCTCGCGCAGCGGATGGTGGGCGCCGGCCCGCCGCGGTCGGCGCCCACCATCCGCTGCGCGAGTCGATGACGAACCGCGGAACCGGCTCTACGCTGCAGTCATGGGTGGGACCACCCCGACCGAGACTCCCCTGCTGCAGCGCATCCGGGATGCGGTGATCGGCGACGACCAGGTCGTGCCCGGGCCCTACGGTCCGCGCCGGGTGACGTACGCCGACTACACCGCCTCCGGTCGGGCCCTGGAGTTCATCGAGTCGTTCGTCCACGACGAGGTGCTGCCGCGCTACGCCAACACCCACACCGAGTCCAGCGGGACCGGGCTGCAGACCACCCGGCTGCGCGAGGACGCCCGCCGCATCATCCGCGACGAGGTCGGCGGCGACGACGAGTCCGTCGTCATCTTCTGCGGCTCCGGGGCGACCGGCGCGATCAACAAGCTCATCGGCATCCTCGGCCTGCGCGTCCCGTCCGAGCTCGACGACCGCTACCACGTCACCGACGCGATCCCGCCCGATCAGCGGCCGGTGGTGTTCATCGGGCCGTTCGAGCACCACTCCAACGAGCTGCCCTGGCGCGAGTCCATCGCCGACGTCGTCGTGATCCCCCAGGACGCCGACGGTCACGTCGACCAGACGCGGCTGGCCGAGGAGCTGCGCCGGTACGCCGACCGGCCGCTGCGGATCGGATCGTTCTCCGCGGCCAGCAATGTCACCGGCATCCTGAGCGACACCGACGGCATCTCGGCCCTGCTGCACGCCCACGGAGCGCTGTCCTTCTGGGACTTCGCGGCCGCCGCGCCGTACGTCGACATCGCGATGAACGGCGGCGGTGACCCGGCGGCGTACAAGGACGCGCTCTTCCTGAGCCCCCACAAGTTCATCGGCGGCCCCGGCACGCCCGGCGTCCTCGTGGTGCGGCGCGAGCTGTTGCGCAACCGGGTGCCCGACGTCCCCGGGGGCGGGACGGTCGCCTACGTCAACCCGACCGACCATCGCTATCTCGACGACCCGGCCCACCGCGAGGAGGGCGGCACCCCGTCGATCATCGGCTCGATCCGGGCCGGGCTGGTGTTCCAGCTCAAGCGGGCGGTCGGCATCGGCGTGATCCGGGAGCACGAGGAGGCCTACCTGCGGCGGGCGGTGACGGCCTGGCAGCAGGAGCCGGCGATCGAGATCCTGGGCAACCTCGACGCGGAGCGGCTGTCGATCGTCTCGTTCATCGTCCGCGCGCCCAGCGGCCGCTATCTCCATCACAACTTCGTGGTGGCGGTGCTCAACGACCTGTTCGGCATCCAGTCCCGAGGCGGCTGCTCCTGCGCCGGACCGTACGGCCACCAGCTGCTCGGTATCGACATCGACCGCTCCCGCGAGTACGCGCGGGAGATTGCGCAGGGCTGTGAGGGCATCAAGCCCGGCTGGGTCCGGCTCAACTTCAACTACTTCATCTCCGACCTCGTGGTCGACTACCTGGTCGACGCCGTCCGCCTGGTGGCCCAGGACGGCTGGCGACTGCTGCCCGACTACCGCTTCGACCCGACGACCGGGCTGTGGCGCCATCGCGACGGCCCCGTCGAGCCGCCCCTGCGCCTGCGCGAGATCCACTACGACGCCGACGGCGTGATGCGCTATCCGCGCCACGACGACCGAGCGCCCCAGGAGGCCCTGGCCGGCTACCTCCAGGAGGCCAAGGCCCGGCTCGCCGACGCCGACGTCACCCTCGACGACCCGACGGGTCTGGTGTCGGCCGACTTCGAGCACCTGCGGTGGTTCGAGCTCCCGGCCGGCTGCTTGACCTGACGGTCCCGGCACTCACGGGTCGAGGCGGTAGCCGTGGCGGCGCAGCGTGGTGATGACCGGCACTCCGGCGGCTGCCGAGTCGGAGGCCTGGCCGAGTCGTTGCCGCAGGGCGGCGATGTGCACGTCGAGGGTCTTGGTCGAGCCGAACCAGTGCTCGTCCCAGACGTCGGCCATGAGCTGCTCCCGGCTGATGGCGACTCCTGGTTGGGCGATGAGACGTGCGAGGAGGTCGAACTCCTTGGGACGCAGGGTGAGCGCTCGGGTGCCGACGAACGCCCGGCGCGAGGCGGTGTCGACCGTCAGGTCGCCGACAGTGACGGGTTCGGCCGGCGCGGCGGCGGGTGGGCTGCGGCGCAGGTGGGCCCGGACCCGGGCCAGGAGCTCGGTCATCCGGAAGGGCTTGAACAGGTAGTCGTCGGCGCCGGCCTCCAGCCCGACGACGACGTCCATCTCGTCGCGGCGTGCGGTCAGCATGACGATGACGCAGTCGGGCTGGCGTTGCCGCAGCTCCCGGCAGACGTCGACGCCGTCGATGTCGGGGAGCTGGAGGTCGAGCAGCACCAGGTCGTAGCTCGTGGTCGCCGCCGCCGCGCGGGCTCCGGATCCGGTTCGTTGCCAGCTGGGGGTGTGACCGTTGGCGCGCAGGCTGGACGTGAGAAGTCGGCCGATCTTCTCGTCGTCCTCGACGACCAGCACCGTTGCCACAGTCTCAGGTTAGGGACTCACGCAGCGCTTCGCGCGCGGAGCGCCCGGCCTGCCGGAGAACCTGGTGCGCGGCGACCGCGGTGGCCAGAACGGCGCCGACCACCACGGTGGCCAGGTAGGTCCACGGGTAGGCGAGGCTGCTCGGCGGCGGGTCGAACACGCCGGTCAGCATCGTGACCAGCAGGCGTGACATGCCCCAGCCGGTGAGCAGGCCGGCGAGGACGCCCATCACGATGACGACGACCGGCTCCGCCCAGGCGATCCGGGCCAGCTGGTTCCGGCGGGCGCCGAGGGCCGTGAGAACGGCGACGGTACGGCGGCGTTCGTTGAGGGACAGTGCGAGCACCAGGCCCCCTGCGGCGCCGGCGACGAGCACGGCGTAGGCCAGCTCGAGCCGGGTCAGACCGGACATGTCGATGGAGGTCAGGGACGAGCTGACCAGCCCGCGGGCCTGGTCGAGGGTGCCGACGGTAGGCCCAGGGCCGAGCACGGCCCGGACGTGGCCGGCGACCTGGCGTGGCGAGGTGTCGGTGCGGACCAGCACGGTGGCCACCGACGGGTCCTTGGTCTGCTGGGCCACATAGGCGGAGTTGGCGACGATGAAGCTGTCCTTGGGTGCGGTGGGGAACTCGTTGACGATGCCGACGTAGGTGAAGGTCACCCGCAGGTAGCGGCCGCTGCGCTGGTCCTGGAGCCTGAGGCGGAGCGTGTCCCCCGGCGAGAGCTGGTAGTCGTTGACGGTCTCGGCGCTGACCAGCGCTCCGTCGGGCGTGGTGGCGAGGCGGCGCAGGAGCTGGTCCGCGGTGCCGCCTTGGAAGTAGGCGTCCTGCAGCGAGGTGGCCCGGGAGATGGAGTGGGGGTCGATGCCGTAGAGGTCCTGCAGGTCGCTGCCCACATAGGCGTACCGGTGCAGCAGGGGCTCGGCGTCGGCGACTCCCGGGAGGCCCCGGAGCTGCTGGACGACCCCCTGCGAGGCGGGCGAGCCGGGCGGCTCGGTGACGGTGACGTCAGCGCCGTTGGTGAGCTCGGCGTCGACCTCGGCCTGCTGGCGATAGGTGGCGTCGAAGGTCGCGGTGCTGATCGCGAAGGCCAGGGCGAGGGCCAGGAGTACGACGGACCGGGCGATCAGGCTGCGTTGCCGGCTGAGCATCAGCGCGGCCGTGGGCGCCAGCCCGGCGCTCACGGGGCGCAACAGCCGGCCCAGCAGCCGTCGCCCCGGGCCGACGACCAGGTCGGCCAGCCGCCAGGTGGCGAGGGTGGCGCCGACCCACGCGAGCCCGGGCGCCAGGAACGCCCAGTAGCTGACCGAGATGCTGGGAACGCCTTCAGGAGCCAGGACCAGCTGGTACTGGTTGCGGCCGGCGGCGATCACCAAGGCCGCCGCGACGGCCAGCAGCACCAGGTCGAGTCCGTAGGCGAGCCAGCGGGGCCGCGCCCATCCGGCCCGGGCCACGGCCCGGCCGGCGATCTCATGGCGCGCCGGGGCCGCGACGCTCACCAGCGCGACCAGGAGGCCGGCGACGACCGCGCCGCCGGCCCACACCACGGAGGCCGTCATCCCGGCGCCGAACCCGACCGAGCCGAACATCCAGGCGCCGACGACGGCCGCCGCGCCCAGACCGACGACCGCGCCGCCGAGGGCCACGAGCACGGTCTCGGCCAGCACCAGCGCCCACAGGGTGCCGCTGGTGGCGCCGCGGGAGCGCAGCAGCGCCTGCTCGCGCTGCCGGCGTGCGGCGCCGGAGCGTGCCACCGCGGCGGTGATCAGCGCGGCCAGGACCGCTCCCGGCAGGCCGAGGAACAGGAAGAGGATCCGCGCATAGGCGGCGTCCTCCCGGGCAGATCCCAGCACCGACCCGAGGTTGTCCCCCACGACAGCCGCGCCGCCGCTGACCAGCTCGAGGTGGCGTGCGGCGCCGGTCTCGCTCACGTACGCCGCAGCGGGATCGGCGGGCAGGGAGTGGCTGCGGCGGACATGGATCTGGGTGACGACGCCGGAGCGTCCGCCGTACGCGTGGGCGAAGGCGGCGGGCGGCAGCAGCAGGACGTTGTCCGGCGGGGCGGACAGCTGGCTCTGCGGCGGGGCGCCGACCTTCTGGAAGAGCGAGTCGGCCTGCTGGAGGTCGACGACCCCGGCGATCCTCACCGCGTACGGCGGCGCGCCGGCGCGACGGACCCGCACGGTGTCGCCGACCTGGACCTGCAGGTTGGCGGCGGTCTGCTGGGCCACGAGCGCCCCGTCCAGGCGGCCGGTGAGCACGCGGATGGCGAGGGGGAAGGTGCGGGCCCAGGCTGCCGGGAGCCCGAGCACCTGGCCGGCGCCGGTGGTTTGGGTGGTGCCTTGCGTGGTGGCGGCGAATCCGGGGGTGGCGGCGAAGGTGACCGGCACCGCTGCGCGGGTGCCCGGATCGGCCGTGATCGCCTGCAGCACCGGCGCCGCGGGCCCGTGGTCGACCTGCACCTGCCAGTCGATGGCGACCCCGGCCGACGCGCGCCGGGTCATCGTGGCGGTGGTGGCAGCCAGGAAGCTGCCGAGGCTGGCCATCAGCCCCACAGCGAGCGCGATCCCGAGCGCGGCCGCCGCCAGGCGGCGCCAGCGGTGCCGGATCAGGCCGGCGAGCCACAGGCCGATCATCGCAGCGCTCCGGTGACGGCCACGCGGCCGTCGCTGATGGTCCACCGTTGGGGCAGCGTGTCGTAGACGAGGGGGTCGTGGCTGGCCACGACGAGCCCGGCGCCGACCTCGTCCGCGGTGGCGCGCAGCGCGTCGAGCACCTCCCGGGCCGCGTGGCGGTCGATCCGGCCCGTGGGCTCGTCGGCCAGCAGGAGTCGGGGCCGGGTCGCCAGCACCCGGGCCACGGCGACCCGCTGGGCCTGACCGCCCGAGAGCTCGTCGGGCAGCTGGCGCGCGACGGCCGCGAGGTCGATCCGCTCGAGCGCGGCGTCGGCAGTGGCAAAGGCGTCTCGCTCGGCGACGCCATGCAGCAGCAGCGGAAGGGCGACGTTCTCGACCGCGGTGAGCGTGGGCACCAGGGAGGGCACCTGGAAGACCGTGCCCACCAGGAACGGGTCGCCCTTCGGCCGACCCAGGGCCGGCCAGCTGATCGTGCCGTGGGTGGGGGTGTCCAGGCCCGCGACCAGCCACAGCAAGGTGGACTTTCCTGATCCCGAGCGGCCGACCAGCGCGATCCGGTCGTCCTGCTCGATGGCGCCCATGGCGTCGTGGATCGCCACCACGGCCTGCGGTCCGGAGCCGAAGGTACGGCCCAGACCGGCGAACTCGACGAGCGCCGTCACGGCTGCATCACTCCGTCGGCGAGGGTGAGGACGCGATCGGCGGTGCGCCGTACGGCGTCGCTGTGGCCGGACACGAGCACGGCCGTGCCGCGGTCGGCGCACGAGCGCAGCAGGGTCAGCACGTCGTCCTCGGTGGCCTGGTCGAGCTCTCCGGTGGGTTCGTCGGCCACCACGAGGTCGGGTGCGTTGGCGAGGGCCACCGCGAGGCCCGCTCGGGCGAGCTCGCCGCTGGAGAGACGAGCGGGTACGTCGCCGGCACGGCCGCCCAGTCCGAGCTGGTCGAGCAGGTCGAGGGACGCCGGGACCTGCCGCCGGTCCGCCGCACCCAGGCGTTGGGCCAGGCGGACGTTCTGGATCACGCTGAGGTGGTCGAAGAGGTTGTTCTCCTGGGCCACCAGCCCGAGGTGTCGGCCGCGCAGCCGCGCGCGGACGGCTGCGGGCCGGTGGCTCATCCGGTGTCCCGCGATCCAGATCGTGCCTCCCGACGGCTCGTCGGTTCCGGCCACGCAGGAGAGCAGTGTCGTCTTGCCCGATCCGGACGGCCCGGTCACCGCGAGGAACTCCCCGGCTGACACCTGGAGCGACACGCCCCGCAGGGCGAGGGTCTCCTCCTCGCCGGCGCGGTAGAACCGGTAGAGGCGCTCGACCCGGAGTGGACGGTCCGCGGACATCTCAGCCCCAGCGCAGTGAGTCGCTCACCAGTCGCCACGGGTCGACGTTGTCGGCGCCCTTCGGACCGGTCAGGGTGAGCACCGCCTCCTGTCCGGCGTGCCAGAACTCGTAGCGCTCGGCCGCGTCGCGCACCACCTTTCCGGTGACCTGGTTGGGGGTGGAGTCGAGCAGGTAGGTCACCAGCACCGCGGTGCCTCCCTGTCGGTGGATCGACGAGACCCGCTGCAGGGCGAACTTCGAGACCGACTGTTGCAGGCCGGGCACCTCGCTCTGACGGGCCGAGGTGGGCGTCGGTGCGGCCGGCATCGGCAGGACCTGGATCGCGATGCTGTTCTCGTGGTCGGTGAAGATCGTGACCCCGCCCTGGCTACGGCGTGGCCACCCCTCGGGGACCTTGATGTGCACCGACGATCCGGGCGCGCGATAGTCGACGAAGACCTGGTTGTCCGGGATGTCGCCGGGCGGGTTGAACTCGGTGGCCGGAGCCGGGCCGCTCGGCTGCGTCGCGGGTGCCGACGACGGCGGCGCGGACGAGCCCTGGGTCGGCGGGCTCGGTGGCGGAGCGCTCGGAGTCGGGGCGGTGCTCGGACTGTTCCCGCTGCAGGCCATCAGCAGCACACACGGCGCCAGCACCGACATGATCCTCACTGCCTGGTTCATCGCAGCACCCCTCTCCCGTCGGCGACCTGTGCAGATGACTTGGTGGAGATGACCCCCGTCTGCGACGCTAGGCGCGCGACAGCAAGGGCCTCGACTGCGTCGGGTAAGGGCAGGGCAAAGCTCGCTCGAAGGGTTCCGGAACGGGCTCCTTCGACCCGTCACCGGTAGGTGAGGGCGAGGACCTGTCGGGTCACGGAAGGCGTCTCGCCGCCGAGCAGGTAGGCGGTGTCGCCGACCATGGCCACGCCGGCGTCCGCCAGCGGCCCGGGGAGGCGGCCGGCGGGCCGGACCGTGCCGGCGACAGGGTCGAACCACAGCATCTGGTCGGTGATGCTGTCCCTGCCGGTCCGCCCGCCCACGATGAGGATCCGGGTGCCGAGGGGCACCGCGACGGCGTGTCCCAGACCCTGCGGGAGGTGGCCGACGACGCGGGTGCTCCCGGTGCGAGGGTCGACACGCTGGATGGCGGTTCGCATGGCGCCGTCCACTTCGCCACCGAAGAGCCAGATCGCCCCGTCGACGACCGCGCACGCGGCGTACCGCACGGGCTGCGCGAGCCTGCCGACGACCGACCAGTGCCGTCCGTCGCCCGAGGCGAGGATCTGCGGCTCCGCGGGCCGGTTCCCGTCGTAGCCACCGAGCACGACGACCCGGCCGCCCGGGGTCGCCGCCACCAGGTCCGACCGGGGTCGGGGCAGGTGGCCGAGCACCCGCCAGCGGCCGCCGGACCACACCTGGACGCCGTCCTGTTCCGCGCTGCTCCCACCGCCGATCACGAGGGACGCTCCCTGGACGCGCGCGCCGGCGGTGTCGTGCACGGGCACCGGGAGATCCGGCAGTCTGACGCCGGCGCCGGTCGCGACGTCGATGCGGTACGCCGCGGCCGTCGTCCGGTCTCCGGCCCGGAGGCCTCCGGCGAGGATCACCCCGTCGCCGTCGACGACGACGGCCTCCCGCGCGACCGCCACCGGAAGCTGGAACCTCGCTCGCCGTACGTGGAGATGAGCCACCGCCGGCGCCGCGGATGCTGGTGCTGTGCTGGAGGGCGACGGCGTCGCGACCGGCCGGTCGGGCGCGGGAGCTCCGCTGCAGCCGGTCGCCACCACCGCGGCAAGCGCGGCGAGGAACGCCCGTCTCATCGCATCTCGCCGGTGTGGCCCAGCGAGTAGCGCCCCGGTTGCGGCCACACCAGCAGGCCGTGGGGGCTGCCGCCAGGCACCCGGATCCTGGCGATCAGCCGGCCGGTGTCGGTGGCGAAGCCGTAGACCTCGCCGTCGTACCTGCCCGAGAGCCACAGGACGCGACCGTTCGCGGAGAGCCCGCCCATGTCGGGAGAGCCGCCGCCGGGGATCCGCCAGGTCCGGGTGAAGCGGCCCCGCGCCAGGTCGAACACCTGCACCGCGCCGGCGCCTCGGTCGGAGACGAACATCCGCTGCTGGTCGCGGCTGAAGTAGATGCCGTGCGGCATGCTGAGCGTGCGATAGCGGCGCGCGACGCGGAAGTGTCGCCACCCGATGCGCAGCAGTCGATCGGCGCCCATGGCGGCGACGAAGAAGCTGCGTCCGTCCGGAGCCAGCCGTACGTCCTGGGGCATCGCCATCGGGCCGAGGTGGATCCGCCCGATGACCCGGTGCCCCAGCGTCGTGATCTGGAGCAGCTCCCCGGAGAACTCGCAGCTCACCACCAGGTAGCGGCCGTTGGCCGAGAAGTCCGCGTGGTTGGGCCCGCGGCAGGTCCGGTCGGCGACCACGTTCTGCCGGGCGAACGTGTGCGGATCGCTGAAGACGATCTGGTCATGCTGCTCGTCCATCACGATCGCCTGACGTCCGTCGGGCGTGAAGTAGAGGTTGTACGGGCGTAAGGTGCGCACCACTCCGGTCATGCGGCCGGTCGCCGGGTTGATCGTGGCCAGATGGTCCGACGCGCTCGCCTCGACGTACAAGGTGCGGAGATCCCAGGACGGCGTCACGTGCTGGTCGAGCTCCCCCGTCGGGAGCACGCGGACGATGCGGTGCGTGCGTTGCGAGATCACCGTCGTGTGCCCGCCGATCTCGCTGTCCGGCACATAGATCAGCCGCGGCAGGCGGCGCAGCGCCGGCTGGAGCATTCCGGGGCCGTCGGCGGCGTACACGCCCCCGGGGAGCGGGGCGGGCATGCCGGGGATGGGCCTGTCGGACGGAGTCGGCTTCCGGGGAGCTGCCACCACCGCCTCGGCTGGTGTCCGCGGTCGCTCGTCCCGAGGAGGAGCCGCCGGCGAGGCCGGGTGGCAGCAGGCAAGCGCGGTGGCCGCGGCGACGGTGGCCACGATCCACGTCGCCGACCACCGGCGGCGGGAGACGACCCGCTGCACTGGTGTCCTCACGCACCCCAGCCTTCCCCGGCGAACCTGACGCGCGCCTGGACATCGAGCGGGCCTGTCGAAATTCGCTCCCGGTCGTCACGCTAGGGGGGAGACAGCAAACGTCCGGTCAGGGTCAGGTAACCACAAGGCAAAGGACGGAGAGGAGGTCCTCGTGCGCAGGCGAATCCTCGGTGTGGCACTCCGATCGGTGCTGATCGCCGTCCTGCTCCTCGGGCTGCCGCTGGCGCTGGTGCTCGATCGGCTGACCGTCGGCCGCGCGCAGGCACAGCTGGAAGCGCTCGCCCTGCGCTCTGCCGTGTTCGTGCCCCAGAAGGCCGGTGATCCTCCGGAGCTGCCGGCGGTCTCGCCCGGTCAGGAGGTCGCGGTCTACGACGTGCACGGACGGCGTACCGCCGGCGTCGGGCCCGACCAGCTGGACGCGCCTTCGCTCGCGGCGCTCGGCGGCCGACCCACGACGACGACGATCGACGGCGACATCGTCGCGGTCGTCCCCGTCTCGGCCGACGAACGCGTCTACGCCTTGGTGCGAGCAGCCACCGAGCAGCCCCGCGTCCAACAGCAGGTGTGGATGCAATGGGGGCTGCTGGCGGGCGGATGCCTGGCCGCGGGTCTGGGGGCCGCGGCCTTCGCCGCGCGAGCCAGCCGCCGACTGGCCACCCCGGTCGCCGCGCTTGCCCGGATGGCCGAGCAGATCGGCGAGGGCGACTTCACGCCACGGAACAGCCCGAGTGGCGTCGTCGAGCTCGACACCGCCGCCTCCGCCCTGAGCGCGACCGCACACCGACTCGGCGAGCTGATCGAGCGCGAGCGGTCGTTCTCCCGGACCGCGTCCCATCAGCTCCGGACGCCCCTCACCCAGCTTCAGCTCGAGCTCGAAGCCGGACTCGAAGCCGGGGGGCGAGAGCTCGAACAGGCCGCGAGCACGGCGCTCGAGTCGATCGAGCAGCTCTCGCAGACGATCGACGACGTGCTCGCCCTGCCCCAGACCCGCGCCGCTGCCGCTCCGTTCGACATCGTCGCCCTGGTGCGAGCGAGCGCCGACGAGTGGCGCGGCCCCCTGGCGGCCGAGGCACGACCGCTGGCCGTGCGTGCGCCGGCCACCCTCGACGTCGCGGCCAGCCCGGCTGCCGTCCGTCAGATCCTGCACGTGCTCCTCGACAACGCCTTCCGGCACGGTAAGGGCGCCGTGACCCTGGCGGTCCGGGAGACCCTCGACGTCGTCGCCGTCGACGTCACCGACGAGGGCGACAGCCCGCCCCACCGGTGGGGCCAGGCATCCCTCGGCCTGTCCCTCGCGCGCACGCTGGCCGAGGCCGACGGCGGCCGGCTCTACGCAGCCGCTGCCAACGGACTGACCAGCGTGACCGTGCTGTTGCCCGGTGCGCCCCCGTGACCGGGCCGGCGCCCACGCTGCTCACGACCCGGTGGGTGGAGACTCGCCGCTCGTGCTCCTCCTGCCGCGGGCCCGCAACCGGTCGAGCTCGTCACGCAGGCGCCGGTTCTCGGCGCGCAGGACCAGGACCTCGCCGACTCCGGCCAGGTTGAGCCCCGCGTCGATCAGGGCCGTGATCTCCGCGATGCGGTCGAGCTCCTGGCCGCTGTAACGGCGGGTGCCTCCGTCGGTCCGCTGCGGCGCGAGCAGGCCGCGCTGCTCGTAGACACGCAGCATCTGCGGGTTGACGCCGGTGATCTCGGCAGCGACGGAGATCGAGAACAGCCCGCGATGGCTGCCGAGATCAATCATCGCTCTGCCCCGAGGCGCTCACGTACGGTCGTACGACGACCGGTCCCGCGACGATGGGCGGCTGGCGCCAAGGCCGTTCGCGGGTCCTGGTCGCGCGCACGTCGACCGGCTCGCGCGGCCGTTCGGGACGAGAGATCTCCGGCTCCGACGCCAGCGCGAACGCCGCCGCGAGCGCGGCGAACCGCCCCGCGGCGTCGGGGTCGCTCGACACGTCCGGATGCGTGGTTCGCGCCAGCCTGCGGTAGGCGCGAGCCACGGTCGCGACGTCGCTGCCGGCCGGCACTCCCAGGACGCGGAATGCCTCCGCACGGTTGGTGCTCATGGGCGTCCTCCCCTCGTCGTACCGGGTGCGGAATTTTCTCCGCATCTCCTCTTGAAATCTTCTCCCGAACAGAGAAAATCTCAAATAGGCAATACAGATCCGGTGTCGAGGCCCGCCGGGTCGGCCGAGCCGGATCCCGACCCGTGAGGAGGAAGAACTCATGTTGATGCGCACCGATCCGTTCCGTGACTTCGACCGTCTCACCGAGGCGGTGCTCGGCACCCGGGCACGCCCCGCGGTGATGCCGATGACGGCCTATCGCGCGGACGACACCTTCGTCGTGCACCTCGACCTGCCCGGCGCCAGCGCGGACTCGATCGACCTCACCGTCGAGCAGAACGTGCTGACCGTGCACGCCGAGCGCAAGCCCCCGGTCGGTGACAGCGCCGAGCGCATCGTCGACGAGCGCACCTACGGCGTGTTCAGCCGCCAGCTGTTCCTGGGCGACACGCTCGACGCCGACCAGCTGACCGCCGCCTACGACGCGGGCGTGCTCACGCTGCAGATCCCGATCGCCGCCAAGGCCAAGCCCCGCAAGGTGGAGATCTCCTCGGGCGGCTCCCCCAAGGAGATCCACGCCTGACGGCGCTCGGCACGCGACGCACCAAGTCCGGGCCCGGACAGCGATCCACACGCTGCGACCGCTGTCCAGGCCCACCCCCGCAGCGGCGATCGGCACGGCCTGCCCGGTCCCCGGCTGGTCTGCCATCGCCGCCCGACCCGAAGGAGCTCACCGATGTATCCGGCGAAGGACGCCCGCGAGCTCGCGATCCTCCTGCGGATCAGCCGAGAGTTCGACGTCGTCGGCGATGTCACGGCCACCGTCGACAACCCTTCGGAGCTGCTCGCCTGGGCGCTCACGCTCACCCGACCCGACGTCGTCGCCTGGCGAGCCGGGCCTACCGGCCATCGCTTCATCCAGGTCACCGCCGACCGCAGCCGGCCACCCGTCCGAGGACGCGTCACCGCCGTCCTCGCCAGCGAGCAGCACCTCGAATACTGGGACGCCCTCGGACTCGCCGACCTCGAGCCGGGCCAGCGTCACGAGCTCGACGTCCCCGCCCTCTCCGCCGCCTGGGCGATCATGCCGGTCGGGGCCTCGGGCACCGAGGCCCCGACCCCGGCAGAGCCGCCTACCGAGCAGGCGCGGTAGCGCAGCCCCTACGGCGCGGTCGGGGGCCGCAGGAGGGCGTGGACCGTCTGGCCGTTGTCCACCGCTTCCCACCACCACTGCTCGGCGACGCTTCCGACGATGGTGAGGCCGCGACCTCCGGCGGCGTCGAGAGGCGTCGAGAGCGGTCGGGGTATGTCGTCGCTGCCGCCGTCGGTCACCGCCACGTGGAGATTCGCGTGATCGAACTGTATCTCGATGCCGACGTCGTTCGTGTCCGTCGGGCGGGCATGCTGCAGGGAGTTGGTGACCAGCTCGGACAGCACGAGCGCGGCGTCCTCGACGAGTGAGCTGGCCGCGCCGGTCGGCTGCAGCCAGTCGCGCAGCTGCGATCGCGCGCGACCGACGGAGGACGGATGGAAGGGGACGGCGAACGCGTACGCGTCGTCAGCCATGCCGGACACCCACTTCCGCCTGAGCTCGTGACGCGATCGCAACCTGAGCGGGCAGCGCCGTCGTCCCGATCGCTGGCTATCAACCTACCGCCACGAACGTGCCCGCGCAGTCCGGACGCCCCCTCGGCCGCACCCTCGGCCGAGCATGTTCCATGACGCTACGGACGAGGGCGTCGGCGTGAGACGCTGTGTCCGATCAAGGAGTGCGGATGGCGAAGTTCACGGCGGAGTCGCTCGACGGCACCTGGGTGATCCGGGTGGCCGGAGAGGTCGACATGACGTCGACCGACGACCTCCTCGCCCTGGCGACGGACTGCCTGGACCGTGGTGACCGTCTGCGCCTGGACCTCGGGGCGGTCACCTTCATCGACTCCAGCGGTCTCGGGATCCTCCTCCGGATCCGCCGCCACGCCGCCGACGCCGGCAAGCTGCTGACCCTGGCATACGTCGGCCCCGGCACCGAGCGGCTGCTCAAGGTGACCGGCCTCTACCCGCTCTTCGACATCGAGCCGAGCCCAGGCGAGACGACGGCGCCACGTTGACCGCGACCAGCGACCGAACCGCCGCACCCTTCTCGGGACCGCAGGGCACCGACGACCTCCCCGACGTCGAGCCGAGGCGCGTCGCGCGCCGCCCCGAGCGGGCGTTCGCGGCGATCGCGCTCCTCGGCCTGATCGCGACCGCGGTCGGCGTCGTCCTGGCAGTGCGGACCGACCGCAGCAACGAGAGACGACTGCTGCAGGTCCAGACGGAGCAGGCGGCAACGGTGCTCGCCTCGGCGACGAACAGCATCCAGGAGCCGATGGCGTCGGCCCTGGACGTCGCCGCGAGCGTCCTGCCCCGGCGCCGGCAAGCGGTGTTCGCGCAGCGTTTCGCCCGCAATGTCGGGGCCGACAAGACCTTCCAGTTCGGGGCGCTCTGGAGCCGGGGCCCCGACGGCTTCTCGGAGGTGTCGGCGATCGGAGGGCAGGCGGGCACCTCGCCGTCGAGCGCCCAGGCCCGCGCCCTCCTCGCTCGCGCCATGTCGTCCGGGACCCTGGCCGTGCGGTGGACGACCCAGGGACGCCAGACCCGTATCTCCTTCGCCCTCGCCGACCCGGTCTCCGGATTCGTGGTCTACACCGAGCGGGTGCTTCCGGCCGGCCGGCGGGTTCCGGTCGACCCGGGGTCGGGGTTCGCGGGTCTGGACTACGCGATCTACCTCGGCGACGCCGCGACGCCCGACAACCTGGCCATGACCGACGTCGAGCCGTCGAGCCTCCCCCTGACTGGCCTGACGTCCTCGACGACCGTCCCGTTCGGCGACAGCACGCTCACCCTGGTCACCCGGCCGCGCGACCACCTGGGCAGCTACCTCGGGCAGCTGCTGCCGTGGCTGGTCGGCTTCGGCGCGCCCCTCCTCACCGCGCTCGCCATGGCGCTCGCGCGCCAGGTTCTCCTGTCGCGCGAGCGCGCCGAGGCCGACACCCGGACCATCACCAGCCTCTACCGTCGCGTCGACAAGCTGTACGGCGAGCAGCGCGAGCTCTCCGTCCGGCTCCAGCGAGCCCTCCTGCCGCGCACCATCCCCACGCTGGCGGGCTACGAGATCGCCGCGGCGTACGTGGCGGGCGCCCAGGGCATCGACATCGGCGGCGACTGGTACAGCGTGATCGGCTTCGGGGACGACCGGTTCGCCTTCGTCGTCGGAGACGTGTCGGGCCACGGCATCGACACGGTGGCGGAGATGGCGCGTGCCCGGTTCACCGTCCGCGCCTATCTGGTCGACGGCGACAGCCCCCAGGTCGCGCTGGAGAAGTGCTCGCACCAGTTCGACATCACGACCGACGGCCACATGGTGACCGTCGTGGCCGGCGTCGGCGACCTGTGCACGGGCGAGCTGGTCCTCGCGAGCGCCGGACACCCGCCGCCGTTGCTGCTGTCCGCCGACGGCTCGACCGAGTTCGTCCCCGTCGAGGCCGGCGGGCCGCTCGGCGTCGGTCCCAGCACGTACCAGGCAACCACCGTCACCCTTGCTCCGGGCGCGACCCTCCTGTGCTACACCGACGGCCTCGTCGAGCGCCGTGCCGAGGACATCGACGCGGGATTCGCCCGGCTCGCACGGGCCGCCGCGAGTGACGAGCTGCGCAGTGGTCCGCTGGAGCCGTTCCTCGGCGGCCTGCTGGAGTCGATGCGGGACGCCGAGCGCCACGACGACATCGCCGTGCTGGCGCTCCGACGCACCGACCTCACCCCGCCCTGATCCCCCGCTGGCGCGGCGGAACGGCCGGATGACGACCGGCCGACCGGGTACTTCCTCGATTGTCGGCAGGGGCGCGACGACACGGGGGAAGAAGCGATGACCGTCCAGCAACATCACCACGACCGGAGCGAGGTCGACGAGACGTCCGGGCTCGTCCTCGTCCTCGCCATCCTCGCCGTCGCTGCGGCACTCGTCCTCGCGCTGACCTGAACGACGCCACCCGGGCGTGGCTTCTGGCGATCCGCGGCGCGGCGGAGGCAGTGGGCGTACTGTGGATGAAAGTCCGCCGCCCCTGGCGTGCCGTGCGTCAGCCGGAGCCGAGCAGGATGGAGCGCGTCGTGTCGGAAGCCGAGCATCGAGGTTCCGGCGCTGTGCCTGACCGCCGACTCCTGCTGGTTGCCTGTCAGGCCGAGGTCGTCACCGCGCGAGCTCGGCTCGATGATGCGCGGCGGCGCGGATCACGAGACGAGCTCGGGCAGCTGCGTGCCGCACTTCTCGCCGCGTTGGAGCAGTATGCGGCTGCGATCGAGCGGTCGGGAGCACCGGTCCCGGGGCGCCTGGGCGCCGAGCTCCGGCTCTACCGAGGCCTGCGCCAACGGTGGTGACGGGGGGCGTGCCCGCCGCGCTCGCACCCGCGGGCAGGAGCGTGTCTTACCCGAAGGAAAGAATCGACGGGCACGCACGCCTGTAGTACCCCGTCGCGGCGAAAGGACGCAGCGGCTCCGCGTTCCTTCTCAGGGATCAGACCGGACCGTATGGGTACGGCCGGGACAGTTGGTGGGATCCACCGCTCGACAGGACCTCGTCAGCAAGGCTCCGGGACGCTGGTGGGCGAGATGTTGGCGTCTCGGGGCCGCCGCCCCACTCGCCCGCCGATCCCGGAAACCGCGCCCGCTCAGCCCGCGGTCAGGGCCGCGTAGGTGTCGGGACGACGAGTACGCAGGAAGGGGAAGAGCGTCAGCCAGTCCTCCCGCTGTCCGAGCGCGAGGTCGGCGACCAGGACGGCCTCGGCGTCGCGCGGCGCCTCGACCAGCACCCGGCCGTAGGGGTCGGCGATGAACGACGAGCCGTAGATGCGGATCGCTGCGGTTCAGCCGGCGTCAGGCTGGGTCGAGATTTCGCGACGGTTTCTGGCTCGTCAGTGGCTCTTCGCGATCCAGCCGGCGCCTCAGCTTCGTCTCCCATCCACATGGACATCCTGGTGCTCCCGCTGCCGACCTGCCGGCGGCCTCTTCGCTCGTTCGCGTATCCGGGTCGTCCCGATCGAAGACGGCCCGACATTGCGAGTTGCGGTCGCCCATCGCGAGCGCGTCGAGAACCCGCCGATATATCGTCGGCCGGTCGTCCACCGACCCGTCGCGGGTCGTTGTTCGAGCTCTCCTAGACCCCGAACCTCTGGGCCTCGGCGCGCAACAGCGCGGCAGCCGCGCGGTGCACGACCACGGACAGTGGGCACGAGGACCAGTAGGGGATGGCGGCGGCCTCGTCTGCGGCCAGCTCCTCCTCTCTGCGGGCGAGCCGGAGCAGCGTGGCTCCGAGATTCGCGGCCGAACTCGTCAGCGACTGCTCCATGGTCCTCACCTCCGGTGTCCCGCCTTCGCCTGCTCTGGGGTTCGCTGCGAAGGTCCGGTGTCTGAGGACCAGTGCACCTCGATGTCGCCTACGTGGCATCGGTAGTTCTACGCATCCTCCTACGCAGGGGCGGAGCCTCCGTCTTGCGTCCGTCCAGCCGTACTCGGCGCCCGGTATCTGCGGCGGGTGGGGCCCATCGGGGCTCGGCCGGCACGGGCGACCCCGGCGCGACGGCACTCCGTCCACCCGTCCCATCGTGCGCGGTCGCGCCCACGACTCGACGCTCTGAGCGCCGGCTGAACCGAGAGTGTGACCTCCCCCACTCGGGCGATGCCCGCCCGTCACCGTGCCTCCACCTCCGTCGGACTCCGCGACCCTCCACTGAATCTCCCGAACCCCCGATGGAGGCACCCCCGTGCATCTCAACCGCAAGCTCGCTCTCGGCGTCGTCACCTCTCTCTCGTTGTTCCTCGCCACCGCGTGCGGCTCGGGTGGCGGTGGCGGCGCCGACGCCGACGGCATCTCGGGCGACCAGCTGGTGTTCGTCAATTTCGGCAGCGACGGCCTGACCGCCGCCAAGGCCGCGTGGCTGGACCCCTTCGCCAAGAAGACCGGCGTCAGGTTCGCGACCGACTCGCCGTCCGACCCCGCCAAGGTGAAGGCGATGGTCGAGGCCGGCAACACGACGTGGGACGTCATCGACCTCGACATCGGCTCGGGCATGAAGGGCTGTGGCACCCTCTACGAGAAGCGATCGAAGGCTGTCGACGTGAGCAAGATCGACCCCAGCCTGCTCGCGGACGACTGCGGCGTCCCGATCATCATGCAGACGCTGGCGCTGGTCTACAACAAGGCCAAGTTCGGCGACGACCCGCCGACGAGCATCAAGGACTTCCTCGACACGAAGCGGTTCCCCGGCAAGCGCGTCACTCTCAACTACGCCGCCGGCGGTCTCGAGGGCATGCTGCTGGCCGACGGCGTGGCATCGAAGGACCTCTACCCGCTGGACCTCGATCGGGCTGCGAAGGTCGTGAAGGGACTCGGTAGCGATCTCTCGCTGGTTCCCTCGCTCGCGGGCCAGTCCGAGGCCCTGGAGTCCGGCGACTTCGCAATGTGCTGGTGCTACCTCGGCCGCGCCGCGATCAGCGAGGAGCACGGCGCCGACCTGGGCGTCGTCTGGGAGAACGCCTACTCCGGCTGGGACATGCTCTACGCCATCAAGGGATCGAAGTCCCCGAAGGCGCAGCAGGAGTTCCTCAACTACGTGGCGACACCGGAGGCCCAGGCCGCCTTCACCGAGCAGCTCCCCTACGGCCCGACCACCCCGAGCGCGACGCCGGACGTGCCTGCGGGCCGCGCCAAGTGGCTGGCCAAGGGCCATGAGGACGAGATCGGTACGCCGTCCCTCCTCGACCCGCGGTGGTGGGACAAGAACACCGATGCCGCGTTCGCCGCGTGGACCGAGATGACGGCCGGCTGAGTCCCACGACTCAGTCACCCTCACCTGTGATGACCGGACACGACGCGTACCGCGGTCTGCCCGGCGACGAGAGGAAGACGATGACGACGAGAGGGGCGCGCGACCTGGTCCGGCCACTGCGCTGGCCACTGGTCGCGGCCCTTCCCGTCGGTCTGCTCGTCCTCACGTTCGCCTACCCGATCGCGCTCATGTTCGCGCGGAGCCTGACCGACTTCGTCCATCCGGACGACGCCGGGCTGGCCAACTACGAGTGGTTCCTGACCACTCCCGCCCAGATCACCATCCTTCAGCGCACGGTCACCGCGTCGCTGCTGGTCACCGGGCTGTGCGCTCTCATCGGATTCCCGTACGCCTACCTGATGACCGTCGTCGGATTCCGGTGGCGGATGCTGCTGCTGGGCGCCGTGCTGATGCCCTTCTGGACCAGCCTGATCGTCCGCACCTACTCCTGGCTGATCCTGCTCGGCGACAGCGGACCGGTCACCGGCGCGCTGCGGTCACTGGGCTTCGGGGAGGTCCGCCTCGTCGGTACGACGTCGGCGGTCGTGATCGGGATGACGCAGGTCCTGCTGCCCTTCTTCATCCTGCCCCTCTATGCCCGGCTGCTCCAGATCGACCGCGCGCTCCTGCGCGCGGCGCAGATCCACGGCGCGAGCCCGGCCACGGCCTTCCGCACGATCTACCTGCCGCTCGCCACGCCCGGCATCACGTCGGGCGCGACGATCGTGTTCATCGTGTCCCTCGGGTTCTACTTCACGCCCGCTCTGCTGGGCTCCCCGCAGAACAGCCTGCTCTCCCAGCAGATCGTCGAACAGGTGAGCCGGCTGCTCGCCTTCGGTCGGGGAGGGGCCATGGCACTGGTGCTCCTGGTGCTCACCCTCGCGCTCCTGGGCCTCGGTGCACTGCTGACCCGGCGCTTCACCAAGGCGCTGGGTATCGGAAGCGAGGCCCGCTGATGCGCGAACCCCGGCGTCTGGCCCTCAAAGCATTCTGCGTTCTCGTCGCCGTGCTCCTCGTTGCACCGACGCTCGTCGTGATCCCGATGGCCTTCACGAGCTCGCGGACCTTCAGGTTTCCTCCGCCCGGCCTGTCGACCCGGTGGTTCGGCGAGCTCTTCGCCGACCCCGCCTGGATGGACTCGTTCGTCCTGTCACTCAAGGTCGGCGGCGTCGTCGTACTCCTGGCGACGAGCCTGGGGACGATGGCCGCCTTCGCGCTGGTGCGCGGCACCGGATGGTGGCGAGCACCGCTGAACGGCTTCCTGCTCGCCCCCATGATCGTGCCCGGAGTGATCACGGCGATCGCGATCTACTACGTGTTCCTACAGTGGCACCTCTCCTCGACGTTCCTCGGATTCGTGCTGGCGCACACGGTGGTGGCGCTGCCGTTCGTGGTCCTCACCGTGGGTACGTCGTTGCAGGGGGTGGACCGTCGCCTGGAGCGCGCGTCGACGAGCCTCGGGGCCGGCCCGGCCGCGACCTTCCTCCATGTGACGCTGCCGCTGATCGCGCCCGGCATGGTGACCGGCGCCCTGTTCGCGTTCCTGATCTCCTTCGACGAGGCGATCATCTCGCTCTTCCTGTCGGGCCCCTTCAACCGGACGTTGCCGGTGCAGCTCTACCAGAGCGTGTCGACGACGCTCACGCCCACGATCGCCGCGGCCTCCACACTCATCATCACCCTGAGCAGCGCGATCCTGCTCCTCTCCGCCGTCATCGCCAGCCGAAGAAGGACGAAGCATGTCTGAGCCGATGCTCGGAGCAGCCATCGAGCTGCTCGACCTCCAGAAGCGGTACGGCGACGTGACCGCGCTCGCGAACGTCTCCCTGGACATGCCGGCGGGCGAGTTCGTCACGCTGCTCGGCCCGAGCGGATCGGGAAAGACCACGACGCTCAACGCGATCGCGGGGTTCCTGCAGCCAGACAGTGGCCGCATCCTGGTCGACGGGTCTCCGATCGAGGCGGTCCCTCCGCACAAGCGCAATATCGGCATGGTCTTCCAGAGCTACGCGCTCTTCCCCCACATGACCGTCCAGGCAAACGTGGCCTACCCGCTGAAGCGGCGCAAGATGCCGAAGCACGAGCTCCAGCGACGCGTGGCGGAGAGCCTCGAACTGGTGGGTCTCGACGGGATGCAACAGCGCTATCCCCGTGAGCTCTCCGGCGGGCAGCAGCAGCGTGTGGCATTGGCGCGGGCCCTGGTGTTCCGGCCCCGCGTGCTGCTCATGGACGAGCCGCTGGGCGCGCTGGACCGCCGACTGCGGGCGAGCCTGCAGCTGGAGTTCAAGCGGATCCACCGCGAGCTCGGTATCACCTTCGTCTACGTGACCCACGATCAGGACGAGGCGCTGGTCATGTCGGACCGGATCGCTGTCTTCAACAACGGCTCCATCGAGCAGGTCGGTACGGCATCGGAGCTCTACGAGCGCCCGACGACACTCTTCGTGGCCGAGTTCCTCGGCGACTCGAACGTGCTGCCGGGAGTCATCGCCGACGGCCCGGCGGGACGACGGCTGCTCGGCCAAGGCTACGAGCTGGCGCTACCCGAGGCGGCCGCGCTCGCCACGGGCTCCAGGGGCGTGATGACGGTGCGCCCCGAGCGCGTCACCGTCGTACCGGACACGCCGACCGCTCCGCGGAGGTGCGGGAACACCCTCGCGGGGCGGGTGAAGCAGGTGATCTACATGGGCGGCATCCGGCGTCTGGAGATCGACGTCGCGGGCTTCACCATGCTCGCCCAGGAGCAGGCCGGCACCGGGGCCGCGGTCGCGGCCGGCGACCCGGTGCTGGCCGTCTGGGACGCCGACCGGTCGGTCGTGCTCCCCGACGAGCAAGGCGAAGCGACAGCGGGAGCGGTGACCGGCTCGCTCGAGGAGGTCTGACCAGGCATGCCCGCCACCGTGCTCGTCGACACCGTCGACTGCGTCCGCACCATCACCCTCAACCGGCCCGAGCGCCTCAACGCACTCGACCCCGACCTGCTCGACGCGTTCGACACTGCGTTCGCCGACCTGCCCGGCGACGTTCGGGCCGTCGTTCTGCGGGGCGCCGGCCGGGCCTTCTCGAGCGGCCATGACCTCAAATGGTCGGCGGAGGAGGACGCTCAGGAACCGAAGACCGAGACGGAGCTGGCGGCCACGACCGAGCGCCTGCACGAGATCACGCGCCGGATCAAGGCCTGCCCCGTCCCGGTGGTCTCGCGGGTGCACGGCTACGCGATCGGCGGCGGCGCGGAGATCGCGCTGAGCGCCGACCTGGTCGTGGCCGGAAGCTCCGCGACCTTCCGGTTCACCGAGACCGCCGTCGGTCTGGTCGTGACCAACGGGTTCACCGGGGTTCTGCCGCGCACGGCCGGACCCGCGGTCGCCAAGGAGATCATCCTGCTCGGCGAGCCGTTCGCCGCCGAGCGCGCCCAGGCCTGGGGCCTGGTCAACCGCGTCGTCCCCGACGACGACCTCGACGCGGAGGTGGCGCGGATCGTCGCCACGCTGCGCACCAAGTCACCCACCGCACTCCGGCTGGCGAAGAACCTCCTCGACCGCGGCTGGGAGGGCAGCCTCGAGGACGTCATGCGACGCGAGACCGAGGCCAGCGTCGAGGCCGCCCAGAGCGCGGAGGCACGCGAGGCCGCTGCGGCGTTCACCGAGGGGCGACGCCCTTCCTTCTCACTGTCCTGACCACCGCCCCACGAAGGAGCTCCACCCCATGACGTCATCGCCACCCAACGACACCGTCGCCACCGGTTCCCTCGTCCTCGCCGGGCGGCGGACCGTCGTCACCGGCGCCAGCCGGGGCATCGGTCGTGCCCTGGCGATCGGGCTCGCCGAGCACGGTGCCGACGTCCTCGCCGTGGCCCGCTCCGAGGCGGACCTGGCCGAGACGGTGAAGCTGGCCCACCGTGCGACGGGTTCGGTCACCGCGCACATCGCCGACCTGTCGGACCCCGACGAGGTCGAGGCCGTCGTGGCCCGCGCGGTCGAGGTGCTCGGCGGGATCGACATCCTGGTCAACAACGCCGGTACCACCCAGATGGGATCGATCGAGCAGGCCGACCTGGCGGGCTACCAGCAGGTGCTCACTCTCAACCTGCAGTCCTGCTGGCTGCTCTGCCGCGCCGCGTCCGACGTGCTCGGCGAAGGCGCGAGCGTGATCAACGTGGCCTCGATGCTCAGTGTCGTCGCCAGCCGCAGCGAGTCGGCCTACATCGCGGCCAAGCACGGGCTGCTCGGGCTCACCCGTGCCCTGGCCCTGGAGTGGGCGCGCCGCGGCGTAAGGGTGAACGCGCTCGGTCCCGGCTATGTGCACACCGCCATGACCGACCCGGGCCTCGTCGACGACCAGTACGCCGCGTGGGTCCGCAAGAACACGCCGATGGGCCGCTGGGCCCAGCCGGAGGAGATGGTCGGTCCGGTGGTCTTCCTCGCGTCGCCGGCGGCGTCCTTCGTGACCGGTCAGCTGCTGGTGGCCGACGGCGGCTGGACCGCCAGGTAGGCCCGACCGGGTAGCCCACTCGGGGGTGACTCGCGCTCCACCTGCTCCGGGCCGGCTGCCTTGCCACCAATCTGGCTGCATCGGAGATCCACGAGCTCGTGGATCGATTCGCCCCTGAAGGAGCTGGCCACGTGTACGAGACGGCATCCACCCCGCTGACCTACCTGCCGGGCAGCGGGTGGGCGGACAAGCCCACGGACCTCTCCCCCACGCTCGAGGGCAACCAGTCGTGTGATGTCGTCGTCGTCGGTGCCGGCATGGGCGGCATGATGGCCGCGCTCCGGCTCGCCGAACACGGCAAGGACGTGGTCCTCCTCGAGGCCGAGATCTGCGGCTGGGGGGCCAGCGGCCGCAACGCCGGCTATGTCACGCAGACCCTGGGCAGCGACCCCCGCATCCTCAAGAGGTTCTACGCCGACAGGGCCCGAGCCCTCTACCGGTTCGCCAAGCAATCGGTCGCCTTCACCGAGTCGGTCATCGAGGACCACAAGATCGACTGCGACTACGTGAGGACCGGCAACGTGGCGACCGCCACCAGTCGGCGAGCGCTGCGGAAGATCGAGAAGACCATCACGCCCAACGAGCGCGTGAGCGTGGGCGACGCCGAGGCACTGGGCATCCCCGAGCGCTTCATCGGCGGCATGCACATCAAGGTCGGCGGCATCCTCAACCCGGGCAAGTACGCCCTGGGCGTGCGTGACGTCGTCCGCGCCTCGGCGGTCCGTGTCTTCGAGCACTCCCCGGTCACCGACCTCCGGGACACGGGCAGCGGGGTGATCGTCGCGACGCGCGGCGGCCGGGTCCACGCGCGCCAGGCAGTCCTCGCGAACAACGGCTTCATGAACCAGCTCGGCATCGCTCCGCGCAACCTCAGCACGCCCGCCTGGGTGACCGCGATCGAGACGGAGCCGGTGTCCGACGAGCAGCTCGACGCCGAGGGCTGGACGAGCCGCGCGCCGATCACCACGAACCACTTCGTGATGCAGAGCTTCCGCACCACCGCACGTGGCACCATCGTGACGACCAGCCGCAGCCTGCAGACCGCTCGCCACGCGCAGCTGGGCAAGCTCCCCAGGCAGTGGGTCGTCAACGACCTGGTACGCGGCCTGCATGAGCGCTTTCCCGGACTGACCGGACTCTCCGCCGTGCGCGCCTGGGGCGGCTGGATCGGCCTCACCCCCTCCAACATGGCGAACGTCGGGCAGCTCACCCCGAACGTCTACTACTCGATGGCCTGCAACGGCCACGGTCTCCCCCAGGCGCCGTACCTCGGCACCCTGCTGGCCGACCACCTCGCCGGCGAGGGAATGCACGACGACCTCTCGGCGGTGTGGCGCGAGACCCAGCGCTTCCTGCCTGGCGTCGTCTACCCCACGACCCTGCGTCTGGGCTGGACCGCCGACCGGATCACTGACCGCCTCAGCGGCGTCCTTCGCTGAACCCCCACCTCAGATCGGAGCATCCTCACCATGACTGACACCAAGGCGCCCCTCGGCACCGTCCTCATCGTCGGCGGCGCAGGGGCCATGGGCCGCTGGGCCGTCCGGGGCATCGCGCAGCTCGGCTCGGCGGAGAAGCTGCTGGTCGCCGACATCGACCTGGCCCGCGCGGAGCAGGTCGCTGCCGAGGTGGGCGGGCCCTGTGCGGCGATCCGTCTCGACGCGACCGACGCCGGCGCCATGAAGGCGGCGTTCGCCGACTGTGACGTCATCCTCAACACGATGGGCCCGTTCTCCAAGTTCGCACGCCCGATCCTCGAGGCCGCGATCGACGCCGACTGCCACTACCTCGACATCGACGACGACTGGGAGTCCACCGTCGAGGCCGACGAGCTCGACGCCCGCGCCCGCGAGAAGGGCCTGATCGTCGTCAAAGGCATCGGCGGCAGCCCCGGCATCTCCAACCTGGCCGCCCTGCTGGTCGCCAGGCGCCTCGACAAGGTCACCGAGATCTTCACCGGCTGGTCGATGCGCGGCGCCGTGCTCGAGGAGGAGGCGGCCTACCCGGCCGCCGACGGCGCCGGCGCTGCCGTCGAGCACTGGCTGATCCAGATCAGTGGGTCGATCCGCGCCTACCGCGACGGCGCCCCCAAGGACATCGAGCCGCTGCTCCCGGTCGAGCTCCTCTACCCCGGCAAGGGCCCGGTCACCGCGTACACGGTCGGCCATCCCGAGGCGCTCACCCTTCCGTCGTACCTCCCGACGGTGGTCAACTGCACCAACCTCACCTCCGGGCCCGCGTGGGTGTTCGACCACGCGCGCTCCGTCGCCGCGCAGTACGACGCCGGTGAGCTCAGCCTGAAGGAGGGCGCCAAGAAGCTCGAGGAGTTCCCGCCGCCGCCGGCCGACGCCCCTCGCACGCGCGACCCGCTGCACCAGGTCTGGGCCATGGCGCGCGGCGAGCGTGACGGTGAGCCGCTGGCCATCGCCGTGGAGCCCACCTCGATGCCCCCGGGCAAGATGGGTGGTGGCACCGGCGCCGCGCTCGCGGTCGGCCTCGAGCTGCTTCGCCAGGGCCTGATCACGAAGCCGGGGGTGCACGCCCCCGAGGGTGCGATCGAGCCGGAGGACTTCTTCGAGGTCTTCCGCTCGTTCGTCGATCCGCCCGTTGCGTCCGTCGAGGACCTGCTGCTGATCACGGAGGGCCCGGTCGCCTGAGCGCACAGTGAAGCCCCGGACCTCGAGAGAGGTCCGGGGCTTCGCTGTCACCCGAGCGCGCGCCGTTCCGCGTCAGTGATCGGGCGCGATCCGCGGCGCTCGCCGTCCCACGCCACGTAGACCCCTTCGGCGGTGCTCGCGACGACTCCGGTTCCCGTGGACATCACCATGCTCGCGCGCAGTGACGATCGCCCCACATCGGTCACCTCGACGCGCACCCGGACAGGACCGTCGGAGCGGATGATCTCGCGCACATGGTCGATGCTGATCCGGCGGACGACGTAGCTGGCGCCGGGGCCCCACTTCTCCTCCATGAAGTCGCCGAAGACGTCGTGGTAGATGACGCAGTAGCTCGACGCGGTGACGTGCCCCAGGGAGTCGAAGTCGCGCCACCACAGCTGTCGTTCTCCCGACCATCCTGCAGCGTCGCCGGGACGATCAGGCGTGGTGGGGGTGGGCAGTGCCTGTCCTTGGCTCATCTGCGGACCTACTGCGCCGTGTATCCACCGTCGACGAGATACGACGATCCCGTGACGAAGCTCGCTTCATCGCTGGCGAGGAAGGCGATGACCGCAGCCACCTCTTCCGGTTCGGCCAGCCGACCCATCGGGTGCAGGGACTCGAGGTACCCGGGCTGCGCCTCGAGGTCAGCCTGGATCATCGGAGTGTTCACGTAGCCGGGGCAGACCGCGTTCACCCGGATGCCCTCGGCGGCGTGCTCGAGGGCCAGGTTCTTGGTGAGGCCCTCGACCGCGTGCTTGCTGGCGACGTAGGAGGTGGCGCCCGGCGTGCCGATCCGGCCGAGCATCGAGGCGTTGTTGACGATCGCCCCGCCGCCGGAGGCACGCAGAGCGGGGAGGGCGTGCTTGGCCATCAGGAAGACCCCGTCGAGGTTGACGGACAGGACCTGTCGCCACTCCGCCAGCGAGGTCGTGGCGCCGAGGCTCTCGAGAACGATGCCGGCGTTGTTCACCAGCACGTCGAGCCGGCCGTGCCGGGACATCAGGCTCGCGTAGAGCTCGGCCACCTGGGCTTCGTCGTCCACGGAGGCACGGACGAAGTCGGCAGACGCTCCCTGCTCCCGCAGGTCCGCGACCAGGCCCTCGCCGGCCGCCTGATCGAGGTCCACCACGACGACGGTCGCGCCCTCGGCCGCGAACCGGCAGACCGCGGCCTTCCCGATGCCCGAGGCACCGCCGGTCACGATGACGACCCTGCCGTCGAATCGGCGCATGCCGCTCATCGATCGGCACCTCGTCGCTGGTTCTTCTCACCGGTCCGTCGCGTCGACGCGGCCAGGCGCAGGGCGAGGGCCGGGGAGAGGCTGGTGAGCCGCGCCACGGCGCCCATGGCACGTGGTACGGCGCGGGCGACCTGGCGGCTGGCGAGCAGCTCCATCCCCGCGACGGCGACCTGATCGGGTTCGAGCTGTCGCGATCCGGCGAAGAGGATCGACGCACCCGGATCCGTGGCCACGTCGTCGACCATGGCCGTCGCGGTGACGTCCGGACACAGGGCGTGCACGCGGATCTGGGATCCCGCTCGGGCGAGATCGCCCTGGAGCGAGGTGCTGAACGACAACACCGCGGCCTTGGTGGCGCCGTAGATGGCCAGTCCCGGGACCGGCGCGAGGGCTGCGGTCGAGGCGACGTTGAGGATGCGGCCGGGTCCGGTCATCGCTCGGACGGCGGCGTGCGAGCCGGCGATCACCCCGCGCACGTTCACGTCGAAGGAGCGGTCGACGTCCGCTTGCAGGTGCGTCCAGGGCTCGCCGGCGATGAGCACGCCGGCGTTGTTGACCCAGACCCGGAGGTCTCCGAGCTCGGCTGCGCGAGCCGCGACGACCGCGTGGCTCTCGGCGTCGCGCACGTCCTGCTGAATCCAGGTGGCGCCTTCGATCGTCTCAGCGGCCGCCCGCACCGTCGACTCGTCGATGTCGGTCAACAGGACCCGGTGGCCTGCCTCGGCGAGTCGGCGCGCGAACGCCAGGCCGATTCCGCGGCCGCTGCCTGTCACGACTGCAACTGTGGTGGGGAGATTCATCCCTGCTCCTCGTGGGTGATGGTGATCAGGCTTCACGCCGGCCGCCGAGGCGCGCCGCGACGCCGACGCCGACGATGAGGGCACCGCCGTTGACGAAGCTCGACACGTAGTCGGGTGCGCCGGCGAGGTTGAGGCCGTTGTTGAGGACCGCGAGGAAGTAGACCGCCACGAGTGCGCCGCCGACGTTGTAGCGCCCGGGCTTGATGGCGGCCGCGCTGAGGAACGCCGCAGCAAGTGCCGGCAGGAGCAGACTGTCCGCGAGGTGGGGGTTGGCGCCGCCGGAACGCGCGACCTGCAGCATGCCGGCCGCGCCGCACAGCGCACCGGCGATGACGAATGTCGTACCGACGATCAGCTTGATCGGGATACCGGTGAGCCGGGCCGCCGACCGGTTCGAGCCGAGCGCGTACAGGTAGCGGCCGTAGGGCGTGTACTCGAGCAGGTAGTAGACGATGAACGCGACGATCGCGAGGGCGAAGACGGTGCGCGGAATCCCGAGCCAGGTGCTCGTGCCGAACTCGGTCACCCCGGCCGGGATGCTGCCCGCGACCGTGACGCCGCCCGTCTTCAGGGTGATGATGCCGGCGATGATGATGGAGACTCCCAGCGTCGTGATCACCGCGTTGACACCCATCCGGGTCACCAGCAGGGCGTTCACAAGACCGACCGCGATGCCGATGCCGACGGCCAGCGCGACGGCGAGCACCGCCGGCTTCCCGTCCGTCAGGAGGATGGCGGCGAACACCGAGCTCAGGGCCGCCGAGGCGCCCACCGACAGGTCCCACTCGTTGCACACGAGCGGGATCAACGAGCCCAGCGCGGTGATGGCGACCACCGTGCTCGAGCCGAGCAGGATCTGCAGGTTGGCCGTGGTGGGGAAGATGGCCGAGGTCTCGGGCCACACGCTGAAGAAGATGAAGGCGACCACCAGGAGGCCGGGGAAGGCATACGCCTCCAGGTAGCCGCGCAACGGCTTGCGGAGCCGGCGTACCCGGGCTGCTCGGGAGGACGCCAGGTCGGTCGTCTCGTCTGCCTGGGGGTTGGACAAGGTGCTCATCACGCGACTTCTTCCTCTCCATCACCGTGCGCCAGGCGCTCGATGCGGTTGCTGGTCAACTGGTCCCTCGGGATCTCGCCCACGATCCGGCCTCGACGTAGCACAAGGACCCGATCGCAGATGGCCGCGAGCTCCTCGCTGTCGGACGAGGCGACAAGGGCGACCGATCCGGCCTGCACTGCACGCTGGACCAGGCCGTAGATCTCGGCCCGGGCGCCGACGTCGACGCCCTGCGTGGGCTCGTCGAGGAGGACCACCTTCGGATCACGCCGCAGCCACCGGGCGACGATCGCCTTCTGCTGGTTGCCTCCCGACAGTGAGTTCAGCGCGTCGCTGACGGACTGCGCCTTGATCAGGTAGGTCTCGAGGAGGGCGTCGGCGTCGCGCCTCTCCCGCCGGACCAGGAAGCGGCCACCCTTGAAGTACCTGGCCAGAACGCTCACGGACATGTTCTCGGTGAGGCTCAGCTCAGGGAACGCCGCGTCCTCCGCCCGGTTCTCCGGGACGAACGCGAATCCGGCGCGCATCGCCCGGCGCGGGCTGTCCAGCTTCACCGATCGGCCGTCCAGCCGGATCGCGCCGGCCTCGGCCGGCAGGAAGCCGAAGAGCGACTTGAGCAGGCTGGAACGGCCCGACCCCACCAGACCAGCGATGCCGACGACCTCCCCGGCGTGGAGCGTGAGGTCGACCGGGCCGACCGGGCCCGCGGTGAGGCCCTCCACCTCGAGGACGACAGGGGCGTCGGCGGCCCCGCCGGTCGGCGCGACCTCCTCGACAGCCCGTCCGATGATCAGCTCGACGAGGTCGTTGCGCGTCAGCGACCGGGGGGCGACCTCGTCGACCAGTCGGCCGTTGCGCAGGAGGATCGCATTGTCGGCCACGGCGAACACCTCCTCGAGGCGGTGTGTCACGAGGATCACGGTCTGCCCGCGCTCCGCTTGGCGACGTACGGCGGCAAGGAGGAGAGCCACCTCGGTGTGCGGCAGCGACACGGTCGGCTCGTCGAGGATGAGGATCCCCTCTCCCTCGCCCTGCGTGCGCAGCGCCCGGGCGATGGCGACCATCGTCTGGCGGGCCTGTCCGAGCTCACCGAGCAGCTGGTCGGGATGGGCCTCGATCCCGAAGCGTTCCAGGATCTCGCCCGCCTCCCTGCGGGCGCGGCTCCACTTGATCCGGCCACCGGCGCCGCGGGGGAAGCCCGGGCCGCCGATGGCCAGGTTCTCCGCGACGGTCAGCTCGGGGAAGGTCGAGCGCTGTTGATGGACGAAGCTCAGACCCGCCGCAGCGGCCTTCGCCGGCGTCATGTCCGGGAGCGACAGGGTGGAGCCGGCGATGTCGATCGTCCCTGCATCGGCCTGCTCGACTCCCGCCAGCATCTTGATCAGGGTCGACTTGCCGGAGCCGTTGCCGCCGAGCAGGGCGTGCACCTGTCCCGCCGCCAGGTCGAAGGTCACGTCGGCCACGGCCAGGTTGGTGCCGAACGCCTTGCTGACGCCCCGCACCGCAAGCGCTGGACGCTGTGCCTCATCGGTCATGGGACAACTGTCAGCCCACGCGACCCGCGGTGAGTTTCGAATCACACCAACCTCACCCACCCGGGCTACCGGCCCTCGCGCGAGAGCGCCCCGAACACGGCTCAGCCCCCGACAGGACGCGCCTGTCGGGGGCTGAGCGTGGATCAGCAGCCGCAGGTCAGTTCTTGCCCCAGAGCTTCAGGTACGCCGCACGGAAGTCCACCGGCGGCTCGAAGGGCTTGCCCTTCGCCGGCAGGTTGTGGTCCTTGTCGCAGACCTGGACGCCCATTCCGGTGTCGACGGCGTTGGGATCGGCTCCGGCGAAGATGCGGGCCAGCGCGTCCACGGCGGCGTACGTCTCCCACTCGACCGACTGGCCGGCGCACATCTGCATGCCCTTGCCGTCGCGGATCTGCTGGATCCCGGCAATCGTGCCCTCTCCACCCGAGACGGTCAGGGACTTCAACCGGCCGGTGGCGGAGAGTGCCTGCACGCCGCCACTCTGGGTCATGATCGCGTCATAGCTCGGCATGAACGCGTTGGCGTCGGGATGCTTGACCATCGTCTGCTGGATCTTCTCCTGCAGCGCCGGCCCGATGTCCGCGGACACCCAGGTGACGTCGTCGAGGACCTCGCAGGACGGGCAGTCGTCGAGAACCTTCTTGTTGCCCTTGGTCACCAGACGGGTGGTCTCGGTGTCGGTGCCGGTGTTGAGGACGACCTTGGCCTGCCCCTTGGTCTTCGCGACCACCCAAGCGGCCTGTGCCTCGCCGAACTCGACGGTCGCGTCCTGGAAGGACTTGTGGCTCTCGTAGGTCACCGTGTGGCTGAAGAGCCCCGGCTTGCAGTCCTGCGACTCGATGGCCACGACCGGGATCTTCGCGGCCTTCGCCTGCTCCAGCGCGTTCTTGACGGTAGCGCAGTCGATGACCTCGAGGATGATGCCGTCGGCCTTGGCGACGACCGCCTGCTGAACGCCGGTGAGCATCTGGTTCGGGTCGAACTTCGCGTCGTAGACGTGCATGGACCAGCCCAGCGCTCCGGCCGCCTCCTTCGCCGCGTCCGCGGAGCGAACCGAGTACTCGATGCCGAGCCCGACGGAGACGAGCCAGATGTTCTTGCCGCTCGCGGTCGCGACAGCCGGCCCCTCCGGCTCCTTGTAGGTGCCCTTGTACCAGCCGTCCAGTGCCTGCTGGTAGCGCGCGACGTCGGCGTCGCTCGACTTCCCGTGGGCGCCGTCATCCTTCGCCGCGCCACAGGCGGTGACGGTCGACATCAGCGCGACCGTCGCAGCGAGCGCCACCCACCGTCGCTTCGAACGGATCTTCATAGTTCCTCCTGGTCCAGCTCTCGCACGACGAGCCCCGACCCGAGAGTGATCCGGGACACATTCCCAGGCGACTGTCGCGGCGCCGGGACGTTCTCAGCCGTCTACGCGTCCCGAGTTCACCCGGATGGGGGATCCGGCAGGGGCGCGCTCGACGCTCGCGCGGCGAAGCGCTCGATCGTGGTCGCCGTCGACGAACCCCGGCGCCCAGCGCCCGACCTAAGGACTGAGAGATGAAGACTCGACACACCCTCCTCGCGAGCGCCGCGGCGCTCGCACTGACCGTCGCGGCGCTCGCTTCAGCGGGCCCGGCGGCGTCGACCGCCGTTCCGTCGTCCCCCGCCGGCTGCAAGCGACCGCTGGACATCGTGCTGACCAACGACGACGGCTACGCCGCGCCGGGCATCAACGCCGTGTACGCCGCGCTGAACGCCGCCGGACATCACGTCGCGATGGTCGCGCCCGCGACGAACCAGACCGGCAAGGGCGGCGGCATGGCTTACGGCGGCACGCTCGACGTGACCCATCCGGTCGCCGGAGACCCCGACATCTGGGCCGTCGGCGGCACCCCCGCCGACGCGGTGGCCTTCGCCCTCACCGCACTCTTCGCCGACGACGAGCCGGACCTGGTGATCTCGGGGACCAACGCCGGGACCAATCTCTCGCTGGTGACCAACCACTCCGGCACGGTCGGTGCCGCCACCACCGCCCTCGACCGCGGCATCCCCGCGATCGCGGTCAGCACCGCACATCCGGCCGAGTTCGACGCCCACTGGACCGGCGGCTCGAGCTACGACTTCGCCGGCACGGCCCGCCTGGTTACCCAGCTCGTCGCTTCCGTGGCGCGGAACGCCACCGACTGCGGGCAGCTGCTGCCGCGCAACGTCGGGTTCAACGTGAACTACCCCTCGCAGCCGTTCCGCGGTGTCCGCGAGGCGACCTTCGCCGACATCGATCCCCTGCACACGACGTACCGCCGGGTGGACGACGACACCTGGTCCGTCGGCTACGACCTGGGCGTCATGCAGGACGCGACGGCGACCACCGGCAAGGTGACGACCGACTACGAGCTGCTGGCGCGCGGCTATGCGACGGTGACCCCGCTCGACGGCGACCTGTCCATCGCACGGCCGTCCGGACGTGACAACCTCACCCGGAAGATCATCGCCGACCTCGACTGATCAGCGCGGCGCGGCCCCTGGGCACTCTCGAAGCACCCAGGTGCCGCGTCATCACGCGCGGGGGCCGAGCCGCACCGGCAGCACCTTGACCTGGTTGATGAAGAAGGACTCGGCGTGCGGCGCCTGGCCCGCGATCTGCATCTGCGGATAGCGCTTGAGCGTCTCCTCGATCATCAGGCGCAGCTCGAGCCTGGCGAGTGCGTTGCCGAGGCAGAAGTGTCGGCCGCCCGCGCCGAACGCCTGGTGCTCGGGGTTGCGGGTGACGTCGAACCGGTGCGGGTCGTCGTACTTGTCCGCGTCCCGGTTCGAGGCCGGGTACCACAGGACGACCTTGTCGTCCTCCTTGATCAGCTGACCGCCGAGCTCGACGTCCTTGGTCGCCGTACGCCGCATGAAGGAGAACGCCGGGAACATCCGCAGCGCCTCCTCGACGACGCTCGGCACCAGCGACAGGTCGTCGAGCACCTTCTGGCGCTCGTCGGGGTTCTCCATCAGCGCCTTCATCGCGCTGACATAGGTCGCCATCGTGCTGTCGTTGCCCGCACCGATGAGCAGGAGTGTGCCGTACATGATCTCCTCGGCGGAGAGCCTCCGACCGTCGATCTCGGCGTGCACGAGGACGCTGATCAGGTCATCCGTGGGCGTCTCCCGGCGGGCCTCGATCATGACGGTGACTTCGCGCATGAGCGTCGGAAGCAGCTCGTTGACGTACGCCGGGATGCCGCCCGGGTTGAGGTCCGGGTCGTCGCGGCCCATGTAGCGCTTCATGTAGTCGGCCCACTTGACGTCCTCCTCCTCGGGGATGCCGAGGAGCTGGTGGATGACCCGGGCGACGATCGGCTGGGACACTGCACCGACCAGGTCCGCCTCGCCCTGCCCGTCGAGCCGGTCGAGAACACCGGTGACGATGTCGCGGATCCATCCCTCGTGCTGCGCGATCTGCTCGTTGGTGAAGCCCTTGAGGAAGAGCTGCTTGATCCGGTCGTGCTTCGGCGGGTCCATGCCGATGAACTCGGCGCGGGCGAACTCCAGCGGGATCTGGTGGTTGGTGATGTCGATGCCCATACGCTCCGACGAGAAGGTCTTCCAGTCGCGGCTCACCTTCGCCACGTCATCAGCCTTCGTGACCGACCAGAACCCCTCCTCCTCGGGAAGCACGGGGATGCCCGGCGACCAGTGCACCGGGCACTTCGACCGGAGCTCGGCGAACACCTCGTGCGGCGGACCGTCCGCCCACAGGGCGAAGTCGGCGAGGGTCAGGTCCTCGGGAATCTTGTCGGTCATCGGGTCGTCCATGGTCGGTCTGGCAGGTCGGCGCGATCGCTCGTCTGAGTCACTCGATCGACTTCGGGGACGCTGGATCCGGGCGCGGCCCGATTCCGCCATGAGTGGGCATGCCCGGCCCTGCTGGGGAACGTGCGACCTCCCGCCGCGGCGTCAGCGACGACCGTGGCGCGCCGCTCACTCGCCGGGACGTGTGCCATCGAGCTCCTCTCGTCGTACGGCGCCTTCTGCGGTTCGGGCTCGTGCACGCCTCAGTCGTGCACGAGCCCGTTCGACGACACCGGAATGCTCAGCCGCCGATGCGGATGAGCTTGCGGTTGACGAACTCGTCCACGCCGTACTTGCCCAGCTCGCGGCCGAAGCCCGAGCGCTTGGTTCCGCCGAACGGCAGCGCCGGCTCGTCGGCGCCGACGATGTTCACGAAGACCATCCCGGCCTCGAGCGCGTCGGCGACACGCTCGGCCTGCGCGGCGTCCGTGGTGAAGACGTAGGAGCCGAGACCGAACGGCGAGCTGTTGGCCAGGGCGATCGCCTCCTCCTCGGAAGCGACGCGGTACAGGTTGGCCACGGGGCCGAAGAACTCCTCGGCCGCCGCCTCGTTGGCCGGGTCGATGTCGACCAGGATGGTGGGGCAGTACGCCGCCCCCTCGCGCGTGCCGCCCAGCGCCACCTTCGCCCCGCCCTCGACCGCCCGGGACACCTGGTCCTCGAGGAACTCCGCGGCGCCGACCGACGACAGCGGGCCGAGTGCGGTGCCCTCCGCCATCGGGTCGCCCGGTCGGAGCTCGGACAGGTTCGCGGTCATCTTCTCGAGGAACGCGTCGTACAGGCTGTCGATCACGATGAACCGCTTCGCGCCGCAGCACATCTGGCCGGCGTTGTCGAAGAACCGGACGGTGAGCGCGGCCTCGACCGTGGCGTCGAGGTCGTCGCTGCTGAGGACGATGAACGGGTCGGCACCGCCGAGCTCGAGCACGACCTTCTTGAGGTGGCGACCAGCAGCCTGGGCGATGTGGGCACCCACCTTCTCCGAGCCCGTGACCGACACGCCCTGGACCCGCGGGTCGGCGATCAGGCCGTCGACCTGGGCGTAGGTGGCGTAGAGGTTCTCGAAGGCGCCTGCGGGGAAGCCGGCGTCGAGGAAGATCTGCTCCATCGCGGCGGACGACTCCGGGCACTGAGCGGCGTGCTTGAGCAGCACGGTGTTGCCCGCCATCAGGTTCGGGCCGGCGAAGCGGGCCACCTGGTAGTAGGGGTAGTTCCACGGCATGACGCCGAGGAGGACGCCGAGCGACGAGCGGCGGACCACAGCCGTGCCCTCGCCCCATTCCAGGTCGATCGGCTCGTCGGCGAGGAACTTCTCGGCGTTGCGGCCGTAGTAGTCGTAGATCGCGCTGACGTAGTCCACCTCGAGCCCGGCCTGGTCGACCGGCTTGCCCATCTCGCGGCTGATGATCCGAGCCAGCTCGTCACGGCGCTCGGCGTACAGCTCGGCCACGCGGCCGAGGAGCGCGGCGCGCTCAGCCGGTGTCGAGGTGCGCCCCCAGGTGCGGTGGACCTCGTCCGCCCGCGAGATCTTGGCCTCGAGCTCGGCGTCGGTCAGCGCGGCGAATTCCTTGATGGTCTGCCCCGTGGCGGGGTCGACGACGGCGTACGTGCTCACGTCGGGCCTTCCTGATGGTGTGTCTGGTCACAGCTGGTCGTCTCGACACTGCCGCGCGTCCCGCGCCGCGCTCACCCGCACCTCCGAAAGCCCGCCCGACCGGGGGAGGCCGTGAGGGCATCACCCAGTCGGGCGGTCCACGACGACGAGCGCACCACGGAGGCGCACAGGCCTTGCATGCTGCACGGCATGACTGCCACGACCCCCGCCACCGACCCCTTCGACATCGCCGGCCGGCGCGCCATCGTGTCCGGCGCCAGCCGCGGCATCGGTCGCGCCATCGCCCTCGGCCTCGCCCAGCGCGGCGCGCACGTCCTCGGGATGGCGCGCAGCGAGGAGGGGCTCAAGGAGACGGCGGCCCTCGGCGCCGACGCGCCCGGCACCATCGACATCCTCGCCACCGACCTGCGCACGCCCGAGTCGGCCGAGGCCGCCATCTTGACCGCAGCCGAGACGCTGGGCGGCATCGACATCCTGGTCAACAACGCCGCCGACGACCACGACTCGCCCATCGAGAAGACCGACCTCGCGACCTTCCAGCGGGTCCTCGAGCTCAACCTCCAGTCGTGCTGGGTGATGAGCAAGGCGGCCTCGCCGTTCCTCAAGGACGGCGGCGGCAAGGTCATCAACATCGCGTCCGTGCTGGGCCTGGTCGCCATCCGCGACGACAGTGCGTACATCGCGGCGAAGCACGGCCTGGTCGGCCTGACCAAGGCGCTGGCGCTCGAGTGGGCACGCAAGGGCGTCCAGGTCAACGCCATCGCTCCCGGCTACGTCGAGACCGCCATGCTGCCGCAGCTGGGCCACGAGGGCGTCGCCGACTACATCCGCAAGCAGGTCCCCATGGGTCGCTGGTCGCAGCCGGAGGAGTACGCCGCTCCCGCGATCTTCCTCGCCTCCGCCGCGTCCGACTACGTCACCGGCCAGGTGCTCGTCGTCGACGGCGGCCTCACCGCCCAGTAGGCATCTGCTAGCACGACCGACTGCGACGACCCCGGGAGCCCTGGCCCCGGGGTCGTCGCACATCGCCGTGGCGGCACCGCCCCATCCCCCATCCGGGGGGCCGTGATCGGTGACGACCCGCAGATCGTTTCGGCGTCGACCACGGTGGAACGGCGGTGAGCACGCTCTGCCCGCCGTAGCGAGTCGAGGAGCGAACCATGACGGCACAGACCAACCCTGGGGCAACGACCAAGGCCGGCACTTCCGGCGCGACGGAGGAGGAGGAGCTCCGTCGCGAGCTCGCTGCGGTGTACCGGCTCGTGCACCACTTCCAGATGACCGACCTCATCTTCACGCACATCTCGGCACGGCTGCCGGGCCCGGATCACCTCTTCCTGATCAACCAGTACGGCCTGATGTTCGACGAGATCACCGCCTCGAACCTGGTGGTGGTCGACCTCGACGGCCGTCTCGTCCGCTCTGCCGAAGGAGCCGTGGTCAACCCAGCCGGCTTCGTGATCCACTCCGCGATCCACCGCCGACGCCCGGACGCGAACTGCGTGCTGCACACGCACACCCGCGCCGGCTGCGCCGTCGCGGCACAGGAGAAGCTGTTGCCGTTGAACCAGATGTCGATGAGCTTCTACGACCGCGTCGGCTACCACGACTACGAGGGCGTCGCCCTCAACCTCGACGAGCAGGAGCGACTCGTCGCCGACCTCGGCCGGCATCACTCGCTGATTCTGCGCAACCATGGGCTGCTCACCGTGGGAGCGTCGCCCGCGGAGGCGTTCCTCCGGATGTTCTATCTGCACCGCTCGTGCCAGATCCAGGTCGATGCCCTGGCCGGCGGCGGCCCCCTCGTGCTGCCGCCGCCCGAGGTCTGCGAGCACGCCGCACGCCAGCTCGAGGAGGGCGAGGACAGCGACGACTACACCGACGAGCTCGGGCTCGAGCTGACCTGGCAGGCGCTCACCCGGCTGGTGGAGCGTACCTACCCCGACTACGCCACCTAGCCACGCCCGCGGCCCCCGCGACCGGCGTCACGCCCTCCTCACGGGCACTCCCCCAGCCGGGTGTGCTCCGACCTACCGGGTGTTCAGGAGCGGTCCGCGCGGGCCTACGTTCACCGATGATCCCGACCTGCGCCAGGAGCACCCGCATGCCACTCGAACCACGTTCAGCAGAACTGATGAACGACCTCGCCGCCACCGCCCTTCCGATCGAGCAGTGGACTCCGGGGATCCTGCGACTGGGCGACATGGTCCTCTCGGGGATGAGCGGCCGCGGTCCCGCGGTCGGCGCGGTCCGCAATGTGCGCCTCGCGGGTGTGGACGGCGGCTCCTTCCGGGTCCGGGTGCTCTCCCCCTCGGGTGATCCTTCCGGTGTCGTCGTCTACTTCCACGGCGGCGGTTGGGTCCTGGGAGACATCGACCTGCAGTACGACCACGTCGCCCGCGACCTGGTGAACCGGACCGACGCCGTCGTGGTCCTCGTCAACTACCGCAAGGCGCCGGAGCATCCCTTCCCGACCGCCATCGAGGACGGCTGGACTGCGCTGCGTTGGATCGCGGAGCACGCCACCGAGCTCGGAGTCGCCGGCACGCCCCTGGTCGTCGCCGGCGACAGTGCGGGCGGCAATGTCGCCGCGGTCATGACGCAGTGGGCGCGCGACCGGGGCGGTCCGCGCATCGACGGGCAGATCCTCGTCTACCCCGTGACAGGCTGCGATCTCGACCTTCCGTCCTTCCACGCGCCGGAGAACCAGCAGTTCCTCGACCGGGCGGCGATGGCCTGGTTCTGGGACCGCTACCTCCCGGAGACCTCCGCCCGCACCAGCGCCGACGCCTCCCCCCGCCTCGCGGCGGACCTGAGCGGACTGCCACCGGCACTCGTCTACCTCGCCGAGTACGACCCGCTGCATGACGACGGCAAGGCGTACGCCGACGCCCTCGGCGCCGCCGGCGTCCCCGTCGACCTGGTCGTCGCGCACGGCCAGATGCACGGCTTCTTCCAGATGCCCGGCATCCTCCCCGGCTACGACGCCGGGATGGCGCTCGTCGCCGACCACATCATCGGCTTCCTCAAGGAGAACCACCGTGACTGAACACGACGTGCTGGTCATCGGGGCCGGCTTCGCCGGCATGTACCAGCTGCACCTCCTTCGTGAGCGTGGCTTCGACGTCCACGTGATCGAGGCAGGAGGAGATGTCGGCGGCACCTGGTTCTGGAACCGCTACCCCGGCGCGCGTTGTGACATCGAGTCGGTCGAGTACTCCTACTCCTTCGACGAGGAGCTCCAGCGGGAGTGGACCTGGACCGAGCGGTACGCCGCCCAGCCGGAGCTGCTCAGCTACGCGCGTCACGTCGCCGACCGGTTCGACCTGCGCAAGGACATCACCTTCAACCAGCGCGTGCGCACGCTCGACTGGAACGAGCGTGAGACTCACTGGGTGGTCACCACCGGCGACGGCGCCACCCGCACGGCTCGCCACGTCATCGCCGCCACCGGATGCCTCTCCGTGCCGTCACGTCCGAGCTTCCCCGGCATGGACGAGTTCCGTGGAGAGCTGCTGTGGACCTCGGACTGGCCGGCGGACGCGAACCTGGCCGGCAAGCGCGTCGCCGTGATCGGCACGGGATCATCGGGCCTCCAGACGATCACCGTGGTCGCCCGCGACGCTGGGGCGCTGACCGTCTTCCAGCGGACGCCCTGCTACGCCGTGCCCGCCCACAACGGGCCGATCGCCGACGTCCTCCCCGCCATCAAGCAGCACTACCCCGACCTGCGCGCAGGCAGCCGGATGGCGCCGAGCGGCTACCAGTGCGGGGTCGAGACGACCGCCCTGAGCGAGATCACACCGGACGAGACCCGTCCCGCGCTCGACAAGCGCTGGGAGCTCGGCGGCCTCTGCTTCGCGGACTCGCTGGCTGACGTCCTGACCGACCCCGCGGCCAACGCCCGCGTCTCGGAGTATGTCCGCACCCGGATCAAGGAGAAGGTCGCCGACCCGCAGGTCGCCGCGAAGCTGCTCCCGACCTTCCCCATCGCAGCCAAGCGGATGTGCGTGGACACCGGCTACTACGAGGTCTACAACCAGCCGAACGTCACCCTGATCGACATCAACGAAGCGCCGATCCGGCGGCTGACCGAGCGCGGCATCCTGGCCGGCGAGACCGAGCACGAGTTCGACGTCATCATCATGGCGACGGGCTTCGACGCGATGACCGGCGCCCTGAACGCCGTCGAGATCCGCAACGGTGACCGGACGCTGAGCGAGAAGTGGGCCCACGGCCCGCGCACCTACCTCGGGCTGATGTCCGCCGGCTTCCCCAACCTGTTCACCATCTGTGGCCCACAGAGCCCCTCCGTGCTCTCCAACATGATCACCTCCATCGAGCAGCACGTGGAGTGGATCGGCGACGCGCTCGACCATCTGCGCGAGGAGGGTCTGACCCGGATCGAGGCCGGCGTCGAGAGCGAGGACAACTGGGTCACGACGACCAACGACCTCGCGAACCTCACCCTGATGCCGCAGGCCGCCTCCTGGTACATGGGCGCCAACATCCCCGGCAAGGAGCGGGTCTTCATGCCCTTCGTCGGCGGCGTCGGCCTCTACCGTCAGGTCGCCGAGGGAGTGGCGGCGTCCGGATATCACGGGTTCGAGCTGGAGTGAGACGTGGACCGGTCGGACATTCATCGCGTCGCTCTGCGCCAGTTCGCGACCAAGGGCTACCACGGGACGACGGTGCGCCATCTCGCGGCGGCGCTCGAGGTGACCGCACCGGCGATCTACCACCATTTCCGCAGCAAGGACGAGGTGCTCACCTCCCTCATCGAGGACATCGTCACCCAGGACCTCGTGGTCCTGCGCCTGATCCAGGACGAGCAACCCACCGCGGCCGCGCTCGACGCCGTCCTCTTCGCCCACGTCTACGGCATGTGCGTGGGCCGGGAGGAGACCCTCGTCGTCGATCGTGAGGCCAAGCTGCTCACCGCCGAGTTCGCCGAGCGGGTCGCCCGCGTCCTGAGCACCTACCGGGCGATCATCGCGGAGATGATCGGTGCGGAGTACGCGCTCGCCGGCCCCGAGCTGGAGCTCGCCACCCGTGCCGTGCTCGGCCTGGGCGCGAGCGTCGTGCCGTGGTTCGACGCGAACGGGGCGCTCGAGGCCCGCGACGTCGCTCTCGCCTTCATCACCTACGCGCGCGGCATCCTCAGCGCCGCCGAGGGGCAGGCCGGCCGGCAGCGAGGCGGCCCGGCATCACCGACCGTGGCGGGCGACTGCTTCGCGCCGGTCGCCGAGCTCATCGACCGCCTGGTGGACGGTCGTCGGTCACCGTCGGCCCGTCGAGAACAGACCGCACCCCCCAACCGGGCGCTTTTCGAGCGACCCTCGCCCGAGCCGCGGTGCGCGGCGGCAGGCTGACTCCCACACGGCGCGCCGACCGCTACAGATGAGGCGCGGAGGAAGGGAGCCCCCCATGACGATGAAGATCACCGTCGATCTCGACGGATGCACCGGCTGCGCCTGCTGCATGATGGAGTCGCCCAACGTCTTCGACATCGACGACGAGACGGGGCAGGTCATCGTCCTCGTCGAGAATCCGGGCGAGGAGCTGCGCGAGGAGGTCGAGCGCGGCATCCGCTCGTGCCCCGAGAACGTCATCGTCCTCGAGACTGCCTGACGTCATGCGACGCGTCGTGGTCGTCGGTGGCTCGCTCGCGGGAGTGAACGCCGTTGAGGAGCTCAGACACCGAGGATTCCAGGGCGAGATCACCCTGGTCAGCGGCGAGGACGACCTTCCCTACGACAAGCCGCCGCTGTCGAAGGCGGCACTCAAGGAAGGCCCGCAGCACCAGCAGCTGGCGCTCAAGGACGCCGCCTGGTACGACGAGCACGGCATCGACGTGCTGCTCGCCTCCCGCGCGGTCGGGCTCGACACCCGCGCCCGCAGGGTGGCCCTCGAGGACGGGCGCGCGCTGGACTACGACGGGCTGGTCATCGCGACCGGTTGCTCCTCTCGTCCGCTCAACGGCTTGGCCGAGCAGGCCAGGATCCACGTGGTGCGGGATCTGGCCGACGCCACCGCGCTGCACGGCGAGCTTCGGGCCGGTCGCCACCTCGTCGTCATCGGCGCCGGGTTCATCGGCCTCGAGGTCGCCGCCACCGCCCGGAGCCTCGGACTCGACGTCTCGGTGGTCGAGTCAGCCCCGGTGCCGCTGACGCGGGTGCTCGGCAACGAGACGGGCGGCTGGTTCCGCGACTTCCACGCCGGCCACGGCATCACGCTCCATTGCGGCACCGGAGTCTCGCGCATCGAGGCGGGAGCCGGAGGGAGCCAGGTCCACCTCGCCGACGGCACGGTCCTGAAGGCAGACCTCATCGTCGCGGGAATCGGCGTCGTGCCCGCCACCGGCTGGCTGCAAGGCAGCGGCGTCGACCTCTTCGACGGTGTCGTCTGCGACCCGACGCTGCGGACCACCGCACCGGAGGTCGTGGCGGCAGGTGACCTGGTGCGCTGGCACAACAGCCTCTTCGACGAGACCATGCGCGTGGAGCAGTGGCTCAACGCTGTCGACCAGGGCGCACACGCGGCCCGCACCCTGCTCGGCGAGGCCGAGCCGTTCGCGCACGTGCCCTACTTCTGGTCCGACCAGTTCGACGCCAAGGTCCGCTTCGTCGGCCGTGCCGACGCCACCGACCAGGTCGAGGTGCGGCACCCCAGGGACAACGCCGTGGTCACCCTCTTCGGGCACGCCGACGTCGTGCGGGGTGCCCTGTGCATCAACGCGCCCCGGCAGCTCGCGCTCCTCAAGCGTGCGATCCAGAGCGGCACCAGCTGGCAGGACGCACTCGACATCGTCGGCTGAGCCGCACCGAGCAGATCGACGAG